>JAKIXW010000011.1:0-1924 GCA_022708865.1 Acidobacteriota bacterium | reverse complement strand
TGCGATCCGTGCCGCTGCTGATGAGCTCGCCGGAAGCGACCGCCGAGATGGTGCGCGCCGGACTCGAATTGGCCGGCGTCACAGCGTGACCGTCGAACACGGCGCGGCGGCGGCCGTGCAGATCCTGCCCATCGAAGGGCTGCCGGATTTCCGGCCGGGCGACGACCTTACCGAGGCGCTGGCCGTCGCGGCGGCGTGGTTGCGCAACGGCGACGTCGTCGTGGTCACCAGCAAGGTGGTGTCCAAGTGCGAGGGCCGACTGGTGCCCGCGCCCGAGGATCCCGAGGAACGGGATGCGCTGCGCCGCACGCTGATCGATGCCGAGGCGGTGCGCGTGCTGGCACGCAAGGGCCGGACCCTGATCACCGAGAACGCGTACGGTTTGGTGCAGGCCGCGGCGGGGGTGGACGGCTCGAACATCGGCTCGGCCGAATTGGCGCTGCTGCCGGTCGATCCCGATGCCAGTGCCGCGAGTCTGCGTGCGGGGCTGCGGGATCGGCTGGGCGTCGACGTGGCCGTCGTCATCACCGACACGATGGGCCGGGCGTGGCGCAACGGGCAGACCGACGTGGCGATCGGATCGGCGGGCTTGCCGGTGCTGCACGGCTACGCCGGGTCGACCGACACCCACGGCAACGAGTTGGTGGTGACGGAGATCGCGGTGGCCGACGAGGTGGCCGCCGCCGCGGATCTGGTGAAGGGCAAGCTGACCGCGATCCCGGTTGCGGTGGTGCGAGGGCTGGAATTCGACGACGACGGGTCCACCGCGCAGCGACTGGTGCGCGGTGGCGAGGACGACCTGTTCTGGCTGGGGACGGCCGAGGCTCTGGAGCTGGGCCGCCGGCAGGCCCAGCTGTTACGACGATCCGTGCGGCAGTTCTCCGGCAAGCCGGTCGATCCGGCGGTGGTCGAGGCCGCGGTCGCCGAGGCGTTGACGGCACCCGCGCCGCACCACACGCGACCGGTGCGGTTCGTCTGGCTGCGGGACGCCGGGCGGCGGGTGGTTTTGCTCGAGGCGCTTCGAGATCGCTGGCGTTCCGATCTCCTCGGCGACGGGCGGCCGGCCGATTCGGCGGAACGCCGGGTGGCCCGCGGGCAGATCCTGTTCGATGCGCCCGAAGTGGTGATCCCGTTCATGGTTCCCGATGGCGCGCACAGCTATCCGGATGCCGCCCGGACCGCCGCCGAGCACACCATGTTCACCGTCGCGGCCGGGGCGGCCGTGCAGGCGCTGCTGGTGGCGTTGGCGGTGCGCGGGGTGGGCAGTTGCTGGATCGGGTCGACGATCTTCGCCGCCGATCTGGTGCGCTCGGTGCTGGGCCTGCCCGATGATTGGGAACCGTTGGGCGCCGTCGCCATTGGTCACGCCGTTGACGGCCCGGCCACGCCGAGGGATCCGGTTGCCGTTGACGGACTGCTGGTGGTCGAGTGAGTGTCCGCGATTCGGTGATCGCCACGCTCGCCGAGTGGCTGGCTCCGTCCGAGGAGCAGTCCACGCTGCGCCATGCCGTGGCCGCCTTTGTGCTGGCGCGCCCGGATGCGTGCGAACGTTCCTGTGTCCCAGGACATATCACGGCGTCGGTGGCGGTGCTCGATCACACCCGGAGTTCGGTGTTGTTGACGCTGCATCCGCGGCTGGGGCGTTGGGTGCAGCTGGGTGGGCATTGCGAGCCCGAGGATGACGACATCCTGGCCGCCGCCCGGCGTGAGGGTGTCGAGGAATCCGGAATCGCCGATATCGTCGTCCTGCCCGAACTCGCCGCTGTGCACGTCCATCCCCTGACCTGTTCGCTGGGGGTGCCCACGCGGCATCTGGATCTGCAATTCGTTGCGGTGGCTTCCGAGGGAGCGTCGATCGCGGTGAGCGAAGAGTCTCTAGATCTGCGGTGGTGGCCCGTCTCCGGGTTGCCGGATGGGACGGATC
>JAKIXW010000119.1 GCA_022708865.1 Acidobacteriota bacterium | reverse complement strand
CCGACGGCGCCGTGGAGGGCGTGTCCTTTGCGGTATGGGCGCCGAATGCCAAGGGCGTCAGCCTGATCGGTGAATTCAACAACTGGAACGGGACCGATGCCCCGCTGCGGGTCATGGGTTCCACCGGCGTGTGGGAATTGTTCTGGCCGGGCTTCCCGGCCGACGGCCTCTACAAGTTCCGCGTCCACGGCGCCGACGGCAGCACCACCGACCGCGCCGACCCGATGGCGTTCGCCACCGAAGTGCCGCCGCAGACCGCCTCGCGGGTGTTCCTCAGCGACTACACGTGGAACGACCAGGCGTGGATGTCCGAGCGGGCCGCCACCAACCCGGTGTTCGAGCCGATGAGCACCTATGAGGTGCACCTGGGTTCGTGGCGCCCCGGGCTGTCGTACCGGCAGCTTGCCGAGGTGCTCACCGATTACGTTGTGACGCAGGGCTTCACCCACGTGGAGCTGCTGCCGGTCGCCGAGCATCCATTCGGCGGATCATGGGGCTACCAGGTGACCTCGTACTATGCACCGACGTCCCGGTTCGGGACTCCCGACGATTTCCGGTATCTGGTGGACCGGCTGCACCAGGCCGGGATCGGTGTCCTGGTGGACTGGGTTCCGGCCCACTTCCCCAAGGACGCGTGGGCCCTGGGCCGCTTCGACGGCACCCCGCTCTACGAGCACGCCGATCCTCGGCGTGGCGAGCAACTCGACTGGGGCACCTACGTTTTCGACTTCGGCCGCCGCGAGGTACGCAACTTCCTGGTGGCCAACGCCCTGTACTGGCTTCAGGAGTTCCACGCCGACGGGCTGCGGGTGGATGCCGTGGCGTCGATGCTCTACCTGGACTACTCGCGGCCCGCGGGCGGCTGGACGCCGAACGTGCACGGCGGCCGGGAGAACCTCGAAGCGGTGCAGTTCCTGCAGGAGATGAACGCCACGGTGCACAAGCTCAACCCGGGCATCGTGACAGTCGCCGAGGAATCCACCTCGTGGCCCGGCGTCACCAGGCCGACAACCATTGGTGGCCTTGGTTTTTCGATGAAGTGGAACATGGGCTGGATGAACGACACGCTCAGTTTCGTCAGCCGTGATCCCATCTACCGCAGCTATCACCACCACGAGATGACGTTCTCGATGCTGTACGCGTTCAGCGAGAACTACGTCCTGCCGATCAGCCACGACGAGGTGGTGCACGGCAAGGGAACGCTGTGGGGCCGGATGCCCGGCAACGATCACGTGAAGGCCGCCGGGCTACGCAGCCTGCTGGCCTATCAGTGGGCGCATCCCGGTAAGCAACTGCTGTTCATGGGCCAGGAGTTCGGCCAGCGCGCCGAGTGGTCCGAGGAGCGCGGGGTCGACTGGTACCAGCTCGACGAGAGCAGCTACTCCACCGGCATCCAGCGAATGGTGCGCGACATCAACGGGCTCTACCGCTCCCATCCGGCGCTTTGGAGCCAGGACACCAAACCCGAGGGTTACTCCTGGATCGATGCCAATGACTCGGCCAACAATGTGCTGAGCTTCCTGCGCTGGGGATCGGACGGCTCGGTGCTGGCCTGCGTCTTCAACTTCGCCGGCAACGAGCACGGCCGCTATCAGCTCGGGCTTCCGCATGCCGGCCGGTGGCGCGAGGTCCTCAACACCGACGCGACGGTCTACAACGGTGCCGGGATGGGCAACATGGGCGGCGTCGACGCGGTCGACGAACCCTGGCACGGCCGGCCCGCATCGGCCGTCGTCACCCTGCCCCCGACGTCGGCGCTGTGGTTCGAACCCGCCTAGACCTCTGATCGCCGGCAAAATGTCACCCGGTGAAATCTGGGAATTACCCGCGGATCAGCTGTAGGCCTGCTGGACGTGTGCCCATACTTGATCTCAGTTGTCCTGGGTGCAAATTGCCGGGTCCGATGCACATGACTCGGCCCATCGAACCGGAGCATTCGAATGAACAACACAATACGAAAAGCGATTGTCATCATGGCATCGAACTTGGCGGCGACGGGGATCGCCTCCGGTGTCGCGGGTGCCGAACCGAAGGACCCGGGACCGCCGAAGGGAGCCGGCTGCAGGCTGGCCAACGGCACGGTGCTCAGGGACGGCCAGATGTACACCACCTCGAACGGGACGACAATCTGGTGCGCCAGCGGTCAGGTGTGCCGGATGAACAAGAGCAACAAGACCAGCTGCGGTGTCGAGGCAGGGTGGGTGCCGCCGTTGGCGCCGCTCTAGGGTGTCCCCGTTCAGTACAGCGCGTTGGCCAGGTTGCGCCGGCCGGCGATGACGTCCGGGTCGGCGGGGTCGAAGAGTTCGAAAAGCTCGATCAGCCGAGTGCGCACGGTCGTGCGGTCGTCGCCCGCGGTCGATTTCACCAACGCGATCAGCCGATCGAACGCGCCGGCGACATCCTGGTGGAGCAGTTGGACGTCAGCCGCGGCGAACGCCGCCTCGATGTCACCGGGCGCAGCGTCCGCGGCGGCGACCGCACCGGTATCCCGGGTGGTGGCGCGCGCCAGGAACGCGATCTGCCGGACCGCCCCCTTGGCCTCGGCGTGGTTGGGGTCGCCGGCCAGGATCGCCTTGTAGGCGGTCCTGGCCGTGTCGAAGTCGCCGGAGTCCAGGGCGTCGCGGGCGGCGGCCAGGGCCGGATCCACGTGCTCGACGTCGTCGGCCTCGGCCGCACCGCCGAGCTTGCCGGCGGTGGCGTTGAGCAATGAGTCGATCCAGGCCCGCAGCTGGTCGGGCGGTTGGGGCCCCTGGAAGCTACCGAGCGGCTGTCCGCTGGCGATGGCCACCACGGTCGGTACCGCCTGAACACCGAACAGCTGCGCGACCCGCGGCGTGGTGTCCACGTTGACGGTTGCCAGCGCCCACGCGCCGTTGTCCTGGGCCACGAGCGCGGCCAGATCCGCACCGAGTTGCACGCTCGCGTCGCTGCGCGGCGACCACAGCACCACCACCACCGGCAGCTGATTGGACCGGGCCAGGACCTCGGTCTCGAGATTGGCCTCGGTGACCTCGAGCGCACCCGGGGGTTCCGCGCCGCCGGATGCCCCGGCGGGCTGCTGGGCGCGCTGTTTGAGACCGGACAGATCGACGGCGCCGGTCATGGACGCGGCGATCCTGGGACGCCCCGCAGGGCCGGAACGTGTCACAGGGTCAAGTCTGTCACGGCGTCGTCGCGGTCAGTCCAACCGGCCGCGAAGTGCTCGTCAGGTCCGCCCGAGGGCCCAGTTTGCCGGTCCGGTCGGCCCATATGATGAACATCACAGAGGCCAGCGGCACGATGCTCGCCAGCAACGCCAGCAAACATGTCCGGACCGTCCACCGAAACGCGACCGCGGCCAGCCCGGCGGCCACCAGGAAGGCGATGAAGACGCCGCCGTGGATGGGCCCGAAGATCTTGACGCCGATCTCGGTGCGGAGATCCCCCAGGTACTTGAAGTACATGCCCACAACCAGACCGACCCAGCTCAGCGCCTCGGCGAGGGCCACCAACCGCAGCCGTCCGGCCGTCGAACGAAGGGCGAACCTGCTGGCGGCGGTCGTCGTGCCGGTGTCTGTCATGGCCACGATTGTGCCTCAGCACCGACCCAGCTACTACAGCGTGTAGTGATCCTGCGACGCTTAAGGGCGACGCAGGATCAGCGCGTCACCCTGGCCGCCCGCACCGCACAGCGCCGCCACGGCGTAGTGGCCGCCGTTCCGCTTCAGCTCCAGCGCCGCGTGCAGGGCGATCCGGGCGCCGGACATGCCGATCGGATGGCCGACGGCGATGGCGCCACCGTTGACATTGACCTTTGCCGGGTCGACACCGAGTTCCTTGGTCGATGCCAGCGACACCGCGGCGAACGCCTCGTTGATCTCGATCACGTCGAGCTGGTCCAGTGAAATGCCTTCGCGGGCAATGGCTTTCTTGATCGCGTTGGCGGGCTGGGACTGCAGGGTCGAATCCGGCCCGGCGACGTTGCCGTGCGCACCGATCTCGCAGAGCCAATCCAGTCCGAGTTCCTCGGCCTTGGCCTTGCCCATCACGACCACCGCGCAGGCGCCGTCGGAGATCTGCGACGCCGAACCCGCGGTGATGGTGCCGTCCTTGCGGAACGCCGGCTTGAGACCCCCGAGCGATTCGGCCGTGGTGTTGGCCCGGATGCCCTCGTCCTCGGCGAACTCGATCGCGTCGCCCTTTCGCTGCGGGATGGACACCGGCACGACCTCGTCGGCGAACACCCCGTCCTTCCAGGCCGCAGCGGCCTTCTGGTGGCTGGCAGCGGCGAATTCGTCCTGCTCGAGACGGGTGAACTTGTCGGTGTCGTTCCGCTGCTCGGTGAGCGCACCCATCGGCTGATCGGTGAAGACGTCGTGCAGGCCGTCGTAGGCCAGGTGGTCGATCAGCGGGACATCGCCGTAGGGCAGGCCGCCGCGACTCTTGGTCAGCAGGTGCGGCGCCTGGGTCATCGACTCCTGTCCACCCGCAACCACGACCTCGAACTCACCGGCCCGGATCAGCTGGTCGGCCAGAGCGATCGCGTCGATTCCCGACAGGCACATCTTGTTTATCGACAGCGCCGGAACGTCCCAGCCGATGCCCGCGGCCACGGCCGATTGCCGTGCCGGCATCTGCCCGGCACCGGCCGTCAGCACCTGGCCCATGATCACGTACTCGACCAGTGCCGCGGGGACCTGCGCCTTCTCCAGGGCGCCCTTGATCGCGACAGCGCCCAGATCGGTCCCGGAGAACCCCTTCAGCGAGCCGTTGAACTTCCCGATGGGCGTACGCGCCCCAGCAACGATCACCGACGTGGTCATGTGTTCCTCCGGCCGAAATTGAGACGACCGTTACAGCCGCCGACTGATGTGCAAACTCTGACACTCAGGTTACCGTTACGTTATGACCACCGATCAGGCAGACGCCCGCCCGGTTCTGGCCTCTGCGCTCGTCACGGCCGTCGATCACGTCGGCATCGCCGTCCCGGATCTGGAAGTGGCCAAGAAGTGGTACCACGACCATCTCGGGATGATCGTCCTGCACGAAGAGGTCAACGAGGAGCAGGGCATCGTCGAGGCCATGCTGAGTGTCCGCGGCGCGCCGGTCGGCAGCGCCCAGATCCAGCTGATGGCGCCGATCGACGAGTCCTCGACCATCGCCAAGTTCCTCGACAAGCGCGGCCCCGGTCTGCAGCAGCTGTGCTACCGCACCAGCGACCTCGACACCCTCTCTGAGCGGCTGCGCGAACAGGGTGTCCGGTTGCTCTACGACGTCCCGCGGCGCGGCACCGCCAACGCGCGGATCAACTTCATCCATCCCAAGGATGCCGGCGGCGTTCTGATCGAACTCACCGAACCCGCCGCCGATGCGACGCACTGATCCCCGTCTAGGACCACTTCCGGGTGGGCCTGCGGTTGGCTCGGTTCGCCCAGCAGGGCGTGTGCCAGTGCCGACGATCCTCGCCCCCGCCGTCGCCGTCCGCTCGCCACGCAACCACATGCGCTGTGCCAGAGCGGATCTCGTGATCACATCCCGGACAGCGATAGATCGCGAGCGCCCGCGCGGCCGGAATCGGCCGTACCTCGTAGTCGTGGCCGTCGGGGCCGGCCTCGATGCGGCGGGCCCCCGGTAGCGGGGACCGGAACCGGGCCTGCGCCGGAGGGCCGGACCTGGAGTTCGATCGCCGCGTCATCAGAACAACCGGTACTCGTCGCTGTCCATACCGCGCATCTGATCGTAATCCAATGTCACACAACGGATCCCGCGATCCATCGCAAGCGTGCGGGCCTGCGGCTTGATCTGCTGCGCGGCGAACACCCCGGTCACCGGAGCCAGCAGCGAATCCCGGTTGAGCAGGTCGAGATAGCGGGTCAGTTGCTCCACGCCGTCGATCTCACCGCGCCGCTTGATCTCGACGGCCACCGAGCGGCCCTCCTCGTCGCGGCAGAGCAGGTCGACCGGACCGATCGCGGTCATGTACTCGCGCCGCACCAGCGTGTAGCCGACCCCGAGCAGTTCGACGTGCTCCGCCAGCAGCACCTGCAGATGGGCCTCGACACCGTCCTTCACCAGACCCGGGTCGACGCCGAGTTCGTGAATCGAATCGTGCTCGAGATCCTCGATGGTGATCCGTAACTGCTCGCCGGCCTTGTTCTCGACCACCCACACCGGCACCGGGCCGTCGGCGATCTCGGACAGTGAGCACGGCGGGCTCATCCAGTTCAACGGCTTGTAGGCCCGATCGTCGGCGTGCACACTGACCGAGCCGTCGGCCTTGATCAGCAACAATCGCCGCGCCGAGGGCAGATGCGCCGTGAGGCGGCCCACGTAGTCGACGGTGCACTGGGCGATGACAAGACGCACCCGACCAACCTTAGAGGCAACCGGGCACCGCGCCGACCCGGCCCGGTTAGGCTGACGCCACGATGAAGGCCGACGAGACGGTCGCGCGGAAGCTGGGTCGGATCCTGGAACGGGTCACCCGGCAGAGCGGTCGACTTCCCAAGAAGACGCCAGCCTACGGATCCTGGCTGCTCGGCCGGCGCGTCGAGACCGCCGGACGGCGCCGGGTCCGTATCCAGGTCATCCTCACCGCATTCATCTCGGTGATCAACCTGGTCGGCATTGCCGTCGCCACGCTGCTGATCGTGGTCGCCTTCCCGGAGCCGGACATCTTCGACGACGCGCCGCTGCGCTACGGCGTCGTGATACTGCCGGTGTACGTCGTCAGCGCGCTGGCCGTCGGCACGTGGTTGCTGACCGACACCACCGTCACCGCACTACGGTGGGCCACCGAAGGTCGGCGGCCAACGGTCGCCGACCAGCGCAACACGTTCATGGTCCCGTGGCGGGTGGCCGTCGTCCACATTGCGCTGTGGGGTGGCGCCGCCGTCCTGTCGACAGTGCTCTTCGGGCGGATCGACACGGCGTTCATCCCGAGGTTCCTCGGCGTCCTCGGCATCGTCGGAGCGATGGTCGCGACATTCACTTACCTGGCAACGGAATTCACCCTGCGGCCCATCGCTGCACAGGCGCTCCAGGCAGGTCCCGCGCCGCGCCGGTTCGCACCGGGCATCATGGGCCGGCTGATGACGGTGTGGATGCTGGGCTCGGGCCTGCCGATCGTCGGCATCGGGATGATCGTCGTCTTCGCCCTGCTGCTGGGCAACCTCACCCTGCATCAGTTGGCGGTGGCGGTCCTGATCTCCTCGGCGGCGTCGGTCATCTTCGGTTTCATCCTGATGTGGGTGGCAGCCTGGATCACCGCGACCCCGGTGCGGGTGGTCCGGGCGGCGCTCAAGCGCGTCGAGGAGGGCAATCTCGACACCAATCTGATCGCATTCGACGGCACCGAGCTCGGCGAGCTGCAACAAGGCTTCAACTCCATGGTGGCCGGACTGCGCGAACGGGAGAAGGTCCGTGATCTTTTCGGCCGCCACGTCGGCCGCGATGTGGCGGCCGCCGCCGAAGCCGACCCGCTCACCCTCGGTGGCGAAGAGCGCCGTGTCGCAGTCCTTTTCGTCGACATCATCGGATCCACCGAACTGGTCACCGCCCGTCCGGCATGGGAAGTGGTGACCCTGCTCAACCGCTTCTTCACCGTCGTGGTCGACGAGGTGGAGAGCCGAGGCGGCCTGCTGAACAAGTTCGAGGGCGACGGCTGCCTGGCGATCTTCGGCGCCCCCACCGATATCGAGGATCCCGAGGATGCCGCACTGTCGGCCGCACTCGCCATTCCCCGGCGGATCCGCACGGAGGTACCCGAGTGCGAAGCCGGAATCGGCATCGCACTCGGCGACGTCGTCGCGGGCAACGTGGGCGCCCACGAACGCTTCGAGTACACCGTGATCGGCGAACCGGTCAACGAGGCCGCCCGGCTGTGCGAGCTGGCGAAGTCCGTTCCCGGCCGGGTGTTGGCCACCTGCGGCACCGTCGAGTCCTCATCGGAAAGCTCACGTGCCCAATGGGTCTGCGGCGACACCGTCACGCTGCGCGGCATGCCCGATCCGGTGCGCCTGGCGGTGCCCCGGGGCTAGGACGCGGGCGAACTGTGCAGCCACGCCCGCGCCGCGGCCACGGCGTCGTCGACATCGGGGAAGCACAGATCCGCGGCCGGGTGCTCGGCGGGGATCACCCGGCGGTCAGGGTCGACGAGGAAGCCCGCGCCGCTGTCGGTGATGACGACGTGCGGGATGTACGACGCCGCCGGCGACTGGGTGGGCGCGGTGGGGATGCCCGCCAAGAGCGGCGTCGGCGGCGGCATCGCCGCGGTGCTGCCCGGTCAGCTCGGGATCGGTGTGTACTCAGCGCTGCTCGACGAAAAGGGCGATAGCGTGCGCTGGGTGAAGGTATTGCGCAGCCTGTCCCAGGAGCTGGGCCTGCACTTCCTGACCGTCTCCCGGGAGTCCCGCTCGACGATCCGGGCGGTCTACCACGTGGACGACGGCCTTCGCGTCTACGAGGTGCACGGCGACCTCCTGTTCGCCGCTGCCGAGCAGGTCCTGCGGAGCATCGACCGCGACAGTGAGGAATTCGCGGCCGTCATCCTGGACGTCTCCCAGTTGGACAGCATCAACGATCCGGCTCGCGCGATGCTGCTGGGCCTCAGCGCGCAGCTCGGCGGCGAGAGAACCCCCGGATGTTGTCGAACCGCTCATCGTCGGCGCCCGGGACGAGTGCCACTGCGGCAATTGCCCCGGCGCTGATCATCGGGTTCTTCGGCCGCCGGGTGGTGCGGTCGACGCTGATCTGGTTGAACGCCTCCCCGGACGGCTGCACCCCGATATGGGCGTCCACCGCGGCTTCCCCCAGCTGGTCCAGCGCCAACGCGTAGGTGAACGGCTTCGACACCGACTGGATGGTGAATTGTGTTGCGGTATAACCGGTTTCATAGACGTAGCCGTCGAGGACGACAGCGTGATCGCGAAGCCGGCCGGGTCCACCGCAGCGAGCTCGGGGATGTAGTCCGCCAGCTTCCCTGCGGTGTCACCGGCATGCTCTCGCAGGATCTGGTCGAGGTAGCGCCGCACCAGCTCGGACACATCGGCGATCGTAGCGCGGGTCGATCCCCCACCACGTCCGCCCATAACCATGTCGTTTTTCCGCTAGTAACGACGGGCCCGGCATGCCATCGTGGGTTGCATGTACGACGACTTCGACCGCTGCTACCGCGCCGTCCAGGCGAAGGACGCGCGGTTCGACGGGTGGTTCGTCACCGCGGTGCTGACCACCGGCATCTACTGCCGGCCCAGCTGCCCGGTCCGCCCCCCGCTCGCACGCAATGTGCGGTTCTACCCGACCGCCGCAGCCGCCCAGCGGGCCGGCTTCCGGGCCTGCAAGCGCTGTCGGCCGGACGTGTCGCCGGGGTCGCCGGAGTGGAACATCCGCCGCGACGTGGTGGCCAGGGCGATGCGGCTGATCGCCGACGGCGCCGTGGACCGCGTCCGCGTCACCGGGGTCGCCGCCCAACTCGGCTACACCACCCGCCAACTCGAGCGGCTGCTGCAGGCCGAGGTCGGTGCCACCCCCCTCGCGCTGGCCCGGGCACAGCGGGCACAGACGGCCCGCATCCTCATCGAGACGACGGCGCTGCCGTTCGGCGATGTCGCTTTCGCGGCCGGATTCTCGAGCATTCGCCAGTTCAACGACACGGTCCGAGCGGTGTTCGACGTCAGCCCAACCGAGCTGCGCCGGCGTGCCGCGCACCTGGATCAGGCCCAGCCGACCGGCACCCTCACGCTGCGCCTGCCGGTGCGGCAACCGTTCGGCTTCGCCGGAGTCTTCGGGCATCTCGCCGCGACTGCCGTCCCCGGCTGCGAAGAGGTCCGCGACGGCGCCTTCCGACGCGTCCTGCGGCTGCCCCACGGCACCGGCATCGTCGAACTGACCCCCGCGGCCGACCATGTGCGGTGCGTGCTGGCGCTCGAGGATTTCCGCGACCTGACCGTCGCCGTAGCGCGGTGCCGGCGACTGCTGGATCTCGACGCCGACCCTGAAGCCGTCGACGCCGCCCTCGCCGCCGACGACGCTCTGGCACCCTTGGTGAGAAAGTCGCCCGGACAACGGATTCCACGAACGGTGGACGAGAACGAGTTCGCGGTGCGGGCCATCCTCGGCCAGCAGGTGTCGACGACCGCCGCCCGCACCCACGCCGGCCGACTGGTCGCGGCGTACGGTCCCGCGGTCGAGGATCCTGGTGGCGGGCTCACCCATGGCTTTCCGTCGATGACGGAGTTGACACAACTGGATCCCAGCCGGCTCGCGATACAGGCGACGCGGAAGCGCAGCCTGCAGGCGCTGATCCAGACTCTCGCCGACGGAGATGTGATCCTGGACGCGGGTAGCGACTGGAACGATGCCCGCCAACGACTACTCGAGTTGCCCGGAATCGGACCCTGGACGGCCGAGATCATCGCAATGCGCGGACTCGGCGATCCGGATGCCTTCCCGGCCTCGGATCTGGGGCTGCGATCGTCAGCACGCAACGTCGGTCTGCCCGACGGTCCCCGGGCGCTGGCCGAGTCGAGCGCCCGCTGGCGGCCATGGCGGTCGTACGCCACCCAATACCTGTGGACCGCACTGGACCACTCTGTCAACCAATGGCCCCCGAAGGAGGCGGCATGACCTGCTACCGAATGATCGACAGCCCGATCGGCCCGCTGACGCTGGCGGGCGACGGCGAGGTCCTGACCAATCTTCGGATGGTCGACCAAACCTATGAGCCCGACCGGGCGGGCTGGGTGCGCGACGACAGCGCTTTCCAGGATGCCGTCGGCCAACTCGCCGCATACTTCGCCGGCGATCTCCGTCAATTCGATCTCGACCTGGAAATGGCGGGAACAGAATTCCAGCGGAAGGTCTGGAATGCGTTGCGCACCATTCCGTACGGCGAGACCAGATCATATGGAGAAATAGCGGAAAAGATCGGTTCGCCCAATGCATTCCGAGCCGTCGGACTCGCGAATGGCCATAATCCGATCGCGGTGATCGTGCCCTGCCATCGCGTTATCGGCGCGAATGGAAGTTTGACCGGATTCGGCGGAGGCCTCGAAAGAAAGTCGAGCCTACTCGAATTGGAGAGGGAGACGGCGAGCCTGACATTGTTCGATTGATCCGGTGATATAGAAATGCCCCCCATGTGTGTGGGGGGCATTTCTATGTGTGTGTTCGGCGGTGTCCTACTTTTCC
>JAKIXW010000118.1 GCA_022708865.1 Acidobacteriota bacterium | reverse complement strand
GACGCCGGCGGTGGCGACCCCGACACGCACGAGCGGGGCCGGCAGCACGCAAAGATACCGAAGTGCCAAGGCACCCCCTGGGGGTTGTGCGTGGCGTCGCGGTGCGCTTGCACGGTGACGTCGGCCACGGTCTGACCGTGCGTCAATTTAACAGACCGGTTTGCCAACACGGGCCAACTTGGTTCCCGTGGGTACTCTGGGCGCCATGAATACCGGCCTGTTGATCTTGATCCTGTTGGTCGTGGTTGGTCTCGGATTTGTCATGTTCAGCTCTTCGCGCGCCACGGGCCGTCGCAATGAGTCCTCGTTGGCCGACGCGAAGGCCGACGCCCGGCGGGTGATCGACCGGCTCGGCGGGCAGGTACTCAACATCTCCGGTACCGACGACGCCTCCAAGCAGGCGATGGCCGATGCGTCGGAGCGCTACACCGCGGCGTCCTCTCAGATCGAGCAGGCCACCACCGCCACGCAGGCGCTGCTGGCCAAGGAGAGCGCCCTCGAGGGCCTCTACTACGTGCGCGCCGCGCGTACCGCAATGGGGATGGATCCCGGGCCGGAACTCGAAGGGCTGCACGGTCAGAAGTCGGCTGGATCGGTCACCGAGGATCGCCGCGTGCAATTCGAGGGCCGCGAGATCGAGGCCTCGCCGGTGCCCTCGCAGCGGACCCCGAACTACTACCCCGGCGGTCGTGTCGCGGGCCGGCCCGTGCCCGCCGGCTGGTACTCCGAGCCTTGGTGGAAGCCGGCACTGGTGGCGGGCGCCTGGGGCTTGGGCTCGGTGATGCTCTTCGATGCGATGTTCTCCGGCATGCACGGAATCGGCTATGACTCGAATGCTTTCGAGAACGGTTACGGGTCCGGATTCGACCAGGGTTACGACGCGGGCCTCGACGCCGGTCAGGGCGACTTCGGCGCCGATGGCGGTGGCGGCGGATTCGACGGCGGCGGCTGGGATTCCGGCGGCGGCGGCGACGGCGGAGGATGGTTCGGCGGCGGTGGTGACTCCGGCGGCGGGGACTTCGGCGGCGGGGACTTTGGGGGCTTCGACTTCTGACCCCTCAGAAGCGGCTCTCCAGCCGCGCGGACGCCCCGGCTTCCTGCAGGTCCAGGCGTTCGGGCATGACCCGAACCGCCTCCCGGCACAGCACGAGGCGAATCCACAGCGTGAGGTATCCCACGCCGAGGATTCCCCCACCACGCCCGAACGTTCGAACGGACGGGAGAGTGCGGGAGGAATCCGCCACTTCGTCGATCTGGGTGATCACGCCTGACAGGTCGGGCACCAGAACAGGTTGCGGCCCTCCAGCACCACCGTGCGTACCTCGGTGCCGCAGACTCGGCACGGCTCGCCGGCGCGACGGTAGACATAGGTCCGCGGGCGACCAGGTCCGTAGGACGGTGCGCCGTGGTCGTCGTCGGGCCGCATCACGACGATCTTCCCGCGCCGCACACCCACCTTCATCAGCGCCACCAGATCCGTCCACATCGCGTCGAAATCGGAGGCGGTGATCGTCACGCCGGGCCGGAACGGGTCGATGCGATGCCGGTAGAGCAATTCGCTGCGGTACACGTTACCGACCCCGGCCAGTACCGACTGGTCCATCAGAAGTGCACCGATTGCCCTGCGGGACTTGGTGATCCGTTGCCAGGCCCGGGCCGGGTCCGCATCGGCACGCAGCGGGTCGGGACCCAATCCGGCGACCACGTCACCGACCTGGGCCTCGTCGATCACCTCGCATCGCGTCGGCCCGCGCAGGTCGGTGCCGTACTCGGCGCCCACCATCCGCATCCGGACCTGGCCCACCGGATCGGGCATGTCGGAGGCGTCGAATTCACTGAAGGTGCCGTACAACCCGAGATGGATGTGCACCACGTGGTCCCCGCCGCCGGGACGTGAATAGTGGTGGAACAGATGCTTGCCGTAGGCCTCGGCGGTGCGCAGGACGTGGCCGTCGACCAGGGCAGCCCCATCGGTGAACCGGCCCTGCGGGCTGCCGACACGTACCGGCGCCCGGCCGTAACGGCGTTGATGCAGCCGGGCCAGCCGGTGCAGCGTGTGGCCCTCGGGCACCGGGGATTATTCGACGCCGGGGACCGCGGGCGGAACGTGTGTCTTCTCGTACTCCGCGAGGATGTCGATGCGACGCTGGTGGCGCGGCGCCTCCGACCACGCCGTGCTCAGGAAGGCGTCGACGATCGCCAGCGCCTCTTCGGTGGAGTGCATGCGTCCGCCGATTCCGATCAGCTGGGCGTTGTTGTGCTCGCGGGCCAGTTTCGCGGTCTCGACGCTCCAGGCCAGCGCGCACCGCGCGCCCGGCACCTTGTTGGCCGCGATCTGCTCACCGTTGCCCGAACCGCCGAGGACGATGCCCAGGCTGCCGGGGTCCGCGACGGTCTTGACGGCCGCGGCGATGCAGAACCCCGGGTAGTCGTCCTCGGCGTCATAATCGAAGGCGCCGCAATCGACGGGCTCGTGGCCGGTGGCCGTCAGGTGTTCGATGATGGCCTGCTTGAGTTCGTATCCGGCGTGATCGCCGCCGAGGTAGACGCGCATGGCTGGTAACACTACTGCGGGGCTTCGGCCTACCCGACCGTGATGGCGTCGAGGCGTTCCTTGATGAAGGCGCTCCAGGTCACCGGCTCCAGGCCCGACGCCTTGCCGTAGAACGTCACGGCAAGCACCCCGACGAAGATTGTCGCGAACTCCAGGTTCGGCGAGGCGCACGTCCAGAACAGCTGACTGGGCTTGCCGTGCCGGTCCGCTTCCGCGATGTACTCATTGCCGCCGGATTCGACAGCGACAATGCGGTCATTGTGTGAGCCGCGCCTGAATGTCGTCGTTCGACGGCGTCGAACATTTGTCGAACGCGCGGTATCGTGGTAGCCATGCCTACATCGATCGGATTCCGGCCAACCCGAGATGACGAGCGCATCATGCGCGAAGCCGCACAACCCGGCGAGACCACTTCGGACATCCTGCGTCGGGCACTGCGGCTCCTGGATCACGAACGCTGGCTGATCCAGTTCCGCGCGGATGCCGAGGCACTCAAGGACGAAGACCTCAACTCCGAATCCGACGCCTGGTGATCCGTGGCGGCGTTTACCAGGTCAATTTGGGGCGGCCCCGCGGGCACGAGCAAGGCGGCAAACGTCTAGGCCTGGTGATGTCTCCGTCGAAGTCACCGTTGTCAGTGGCCACAGTGGTACCGACCTCGACGTCAGCAGGTCGATCCATCCACCGCCCCGAACTAGAAATCGCCGGCCGGCCGACGCTAATGCTGATCGACCAAATCCGCTCGATCGACCTCGACCACATCGTCGGCGAACCCCTCGACTACCTGACCCGAGAACAACTCGCACAAGTCGAACTTGCCCTCGCTCACTACCTCGGCTTTCAAAACATAACGACGGCAACGTAGTGGACAGTGTGGCGTCGTGGCGCTCGTCCGTCAGTCGAATTCGGGCGCTTCGGTGCGCGACCGCTTCAGTTCCCAGAAGTGCGGGTACGACGCGAACGTCACCGAGGCGTCCCACAGCTTGCCGGCCTCGTCGCCGCGCGGGATGCGGGAGAGCACGGGCCCGAAGAACGCCACCCCGTTGACGTGGATGGTGGGAGTGCCGACGTCCTCGCCGACGGCGTCCATGCCCGCGTGGTGACTCTTGCGCAGCGCCTCGTCGTACTTGTCGGTGGTGGCCGCCTGCGCCAACTCGGCGGGCAGCCCGACCTCGTCCAGCGCCTTGGCGATGACGTCGGGGAAGTCCTTGTTGTCCTTGTTGTGAATCTCGGTGCCCATCGCGGTGTACAGCGGGGCCAGGATCTCGGGGCCCTTCAGCTGCTCGGCGGCAATGGCCACCCGGACCGGCCCCCAGGCGGTCTTCATCATCCCCTCGTAGCGCTCGGGCAGGTCGTCCTTGCCCTCATTGAGCACCGCGAGGCTCATGACGTGGAAATTCACGTCGATGTCGCGAACCTTCTCCACCTCGAGGATCCACCGCGAGGTGATCCAGCACCACGGGCACAGCGGGTCGAACCAGAAATCAGCGCGGGACTTCTCGGACATGGTTCAGCCTTTCGAGTGCGGGCGGGTTCCGGGTAGCACAACCCCCTCCAGCCAACCCGTGTTCCCGGTCGGCGTCCAGAGCTAACCACCGCCTGCGTGATCGCCGAACCCGACTACTGTTGGCGACCGTGGCACTTCCCAACTTGACCCAGGACCAGGCCGCCGAACGCGCCGCGCTGGTGACCGTCGACAGCTACCGCATCGACCTCGACCTGACCGACGGGGCCGGCCAGCCCGGCGAGAAGACGTTCCGCTCGGTGACCACCGTGGAGTTCGACGCGACGCCGGGCGCAGACACCTATCTCGACCTGGCCGCGGACACCATCCGCAGCGCCACACTCAACGGCCAGGACATCGATGTGTCGGCCTACGACGAATCCACCGGTGTCCCGCTGCGCGGCCTGGCCGCCCACAACGTCGTCGTCATCGACGCGGACTGCCGCTACACCAACACCGGCGAGGGCCTACACCGCTTCGTCGACCCCGCCGACGGCGAGGCCTACCTGTACTCGCAGTTCGAGACCGCCGACGCCAAGCGGATGTTCGCCTGCTTCGACCAGCCCGATCTCAAGGCTGCATTCGACATCACCGTCACCGCACCGGCGCACTGGGAGGTGATCTCCAACGGCGCCACCGTTTCCGCGGATCGCGACGGGGATGTCACGGTGCACACCTTCGCCGCCACCCCGCGGATGAGCACCTACCTGGTGGCCCTGATCGCGGGGCCGTATGCGGTCTGGCGCGACGTCTACCGCGACGAGCACGGCGAGATCCCGCTGGGCATCTTCTGCCGCAAGTCGCTGGCCGAATACATGGACGACGAACGGCTGTTCACCGAGACCAAGCAGGGATTCGGCTTCTACCACAACAACTTCGGCACGCCGTACGCGTTCGGCAAGTACGACCAGCTGTTCGTGCCCGAGTTCAACGCCGGCGCGATGGAGAACGCCGGCGCGGTCACGTTCCTGGAGGACTACGTCTTCCGCTCCAAGGTCACCCGGTACTCCTACGAGCGGCGGGCCGAGACCGTGCTGCACGAGATGGCGCACATGTGGTTCGGCGACTTGGTCACCATGCGGTGGTGGGACGACCTGTGGCTCAACGAATCCTTCGCAACCTTCGCCTCGGTGCTGTGCCAGGCCGAGGCCACCGAATACGACCAGGCGTGGACGACATTCGCCAATGTCGAGAAGTCCTGGGCCTACCGGCAGGATCAGCTGCCGTCAACGCATCCGGTTGCCGCCGAGATCCCCGACCTGCACGCCGTCGAGGTGAACTTCGACGGCATCACCTACGCGAAGGGCGCCTCCGCACTGCGCCAACTGGTGGCCTTCGTGGGTGAAGCAGACTTCCTGCGCGGTCTGCGCAACTACTTCCGCGACCATGCGTTCGACAACGCCACCTTCGGGGATCTGTTGGGCGCATTGGAGAAGTCGTCCGGGCGCGACCTGTCGCACTGGGGCCGCCAGTGGCTCAAGACCACCGGGCTCAACACCCTGCGGCCGGACTTCGACGTCGACAGCGACGGCCGGTTCACCCGGTTCGCCATCGAGCAGGGCGGGGCCGCCCCGGGCGCCGGGGAAACCCGGGTGCACCGGTTGGCGGTCGGCGTCTATGACGACGACGGGTCCGGGAAGCTGGTGCGCGTGCACCGGGAGGAACTCGACGTCGAGGGCCTGACAACGAATGTTCTTGCACTGCAGGGAGTTTCACGAGGTAAGTTGATCCTTGTCAACGACGACGACCTGACGTACTGCTCGCTGCGACTGGATCCCGCGTCGCTCGAGACCCTGCTGACCCGGATCGCCGACATCGCCGACCCGCTCCCCCGCACGCTGGCCTGGTCGGCGGCGTGGGAGATGACCCGGGATGCCGAACTGAAAGCACGCGATTTCGTGGCACTGGTCAACGACGGGATCCACGCCGAGACCGAAGTCGGTGTGGCCCAACGTCTTCTGCTCCAGGCGCAGACCGCACTAGGCTCCTACGCTGAGCCCGGCTGGGCGGTCAGCGAGGGCTGGCCGACGTTCGCCGACCGGCTGGTCGCATTGGCACACGAAGCCGAGGCCGGGTCCGACCATCAACTGGCATTCGTCAATGCGCTGTGCACGTCCGTGCTCTCGATGCGCCATGTCACGCTGCTGGCCGAACTGCTCGACGGCGCCCCGGCCGACCTCGGGCTGCCCGGCCTGCAGGTCGACACCGATTTGCGCTGGCGCATCGTGACCGCCCTGGCAAGGTCGGGTCACATCGACGCCGACGGCACCGCCACACAGTTCATCGACGCCGAGGCGGCGCGGGACAATACCGCGGCCGGCAAGCGCAACGCCGCCGCCGCGGCAGCGTCCCGGCCGCAACCGGCGGTCAAGGAATCCGCGTGGCAGCAGGTGATCGAGGACGACACCCTGGCCAACATCACCGCTCGTTCGATCATCACCGGGTTCAACTCCCCCGGCCAGGGCGAGGTGCTCGCACCGTTCACAGCGCGCTATTTCGAGTCGATCAATGGCGTGTGGGAACGGCGGTCCAGCGAGGTCGCACAGACCGTCGTGGTCGGGTTGTACCCGTCGTGGGACATCAACCCGGCCGCGGTCAGCGCAGCGGACGCGTTCCTGGCCGACCCGAAGGTGCCGCCCGCGCTGCGCCGACTGGTTCTCGAGGGCCGCGCCGGCATCGAACGGTCGCTGAAGGCCCGCGCCTTCGACAGCGCCTGAGTCAGCTTTCTGACGTTGATCCGTCATCGTCGGGTTGCGTTGGGGCCAGCAGATTTTCGGGGTGGTGGTAGTTGTTGACCCGCGTCTGGCCAATGTCGAGGTGCGGCGGGGGGATCCACTCGACGCGGTTGTCACTTCTGCGCCGTCGGGTGTGGTAGCCACCGGGGCCCTCTTTGTGGTTGTCGGCGCCGCAGGCCAGACCCAGGTTTGTGATATCGGTCGGACCGTGGGCCGACCACCTGGTGATGTGGTGGGCCTGGGATTGGTAGGCGCTTGCCGTGCAGCCCGGAGCGGTGCAGCCCCGATCGAGATTGTGCAGCACGATCCGCTGCCCGGCCGAGGCGGTGCGCTGGGCGCGTCCGAGGTACAGCGGGATGTTGTGGTCGTCGTAGATGACCAGGTAATGATGCGCGTGCGAAGCCAGGCGGATCAGATCCGCCATCGGCAGCATCGTGCCGCCGGCGGTGACGCCATAGCCAGCGGCCGATTCAAGCTCACGCAGGGTGGTTGAGACGATCACGGTGACCGGCAGGCCGTTGAGCCGGCCCAGCTCCCGCGAAGCCAGGGCGATCCGGCCGGCGGCCAACAGGGCGTCGTGGTTGCGTTGATCCGGGGTGCGGTGGTCGGCCCGGATCTGTTCATCGGTCGGGGTCCCTTTGACCCGCGGTGCGGGGTCATCTGGGTTGCACATGCCGGGGGCGCCGAATTTCGCCAGGATCGGTTCGAGGACCGCACGGCCTTCGGGGGTCAGGGTGCCAGTGATCGGGCTCAGCCCGTCGGCGCCTTGTTTGCCGATTCGGATGCCGCGGCGCCGCGCCCGGTCGCGGTCGGTGAATTCGCCATCCTGATCCAACAGCAGGGCCAGGCGGCGAACCGCACGGCCGTATTCGGCTGGTCCGGACACCGCGGCCGCGTCGGCCAGGTCTCGCTCGGCTTGTGCGCGGGTACGCGCGTCGACATGGTCGGGCAGCTTCGCGAAGAACTCCCGGGTGATGGCGATGTGCTCGGTCCCAACGAGTCCGTGTGCCTGGGCACTAGCCAGGTGCGACAGTTTCGGCTCGAGCGGCTGGCCGGTCAGCGTCCGGCCCGCGCCGAGGTCGGCCGCTTCGTCGACGCGCCGCTTGGCCTCGCCGTGGCCGATCCGCAGGTGGTGGGCCAGCACCTTGGGCAGCGTGGTGAAACCGAGATCCTTCGGGCTGGTTTCGGCGGCCAGGCGGTTGATCAGCGCGTGGTCGACCACGGGTTGACGCCGGGCCAGGATTTCCCGGCGGGCCAGTAGCGCAACCATTTCGCGGCTGGTCAGGCCATCGAACGACAACGAGACCAGCTTGTCGAACGCGGCCTCCATCGCATCCAAGGCCGCCACCACGGCCTCGCGATCCGATATCCCATCCATGAATCGAACACTAGTTCGAACCACCGACAGATCTACGCAGGATGTGACGCCAGAAACCAAAGTGACAAAAGAGATTTCGCGGCGGTGTCGACCAGCGGATTACGGGCGGGAGATCCCCGCGCTCATCACGCGGATGGCACTGACCAGACCGTCGATCAGGTTGCCGTCCTGGAACGCCGACGCCGCGGCCGCAACACCTAGCGGTGCCGCCGACTCCGCGCCGCGACCCTGCAGGGCCGAGCCGTAGATGACCTCGATGGCGCGCTGATTGGGCGACACCGCCAACAGCACCGCATCATTCGGCGTGGGTACGCGGCCGAGGATCTGACGGGCCGACGCGGCCGTGTCCGCTCCGAGGTCGCCGATGAAGACTGCGAAGCGCGCCTTGGAGGCCCGCGAGCCGTACTTCAGCGCCTCGTCGAGGGCGACCCGGTCGTTGATCGAAAACGGGTAGCTCTCCGAGATCTCGCCGGGCTCGGTGACACCTGAGACCCGCCCGGAGGACGTGACCACAAATCCGCGGGGCAGCGAGGCCGGATCGACCGTCGCTACCGCGTGTTCACCACCGGCCACTTGCGCCTCCTCCAACTTCGAATCCGTGTCCGTGCGCGTCGCCGACGTTCTCGTCGGTGGCCGCCCACAGGATGGGGCCGTACGTCCACTGCTCGGACAGCTCGTACGCCTTGGGATGCGGACTCTTCTTCGTCAGGGTCAGCAGGGCAAACACCGCCGCAATCAGCAGCGGAACTCCCCCGAGGAGGGAGTGCGTCATCGCGGTACTCACGCCGGTAAACCTAGCGCACGCCTGCCCCCGGGGGTGCGGCAACGGTCGCCGAGCCGTCAGGCGGCGCCTTCGCCGAGATAGCGCACCCACGCGGGGTCGAGTTCCTTGACCGTCGACAGCAGCCGCCAGTGCTGCCCCTTCGGCGGCATCGGCGAGGACCGCAGCGCCCAGCCCAGCTCGGAGAGCAGCTTGTCGGCCTTGCGGTGATTGCAGGTCGAGCAGCAGGCCACGCAGTTCTCCCAGCTGTGCTGCCCACCGCGGCTCCGGGGGAGGACGTGGTCGACGGTGTCGGCCTTGCCGCCGCAGTACGCGCACCGGAACCGGTCGCGGTGCATCAGCGCGGCCCGGGTCATCGGGATGCGAGCCCGGTAGGGCACCCGCACGAACACCCGCAGCCGGATCACCGAGGGCACCGCGATGGACCGGGTGGCCGAGTGGATCACCGGGCCGCTGGGGTCGTCGTGGACGACCTCGGCCTTGCCGCACAGCAGCATGATGATCGCTCGTCGCATGGGCAGCGCGGTGAGTGGTTCGTACGTCGAGTTGAGCAGCAGCACCCGCCGGCGCCCCCACACCGATCCGCTGTCGGGTGGCGTGTCGACGCTGTGCAGGGCAAGTGAGGTTCCCGCCGCGACCAGACTTGCCGCGGCGCGATGGCTGCTTCGATTTGTAGGGTTCCGCTTGCGCTGCGCCATTCGCCCTCCAGCGGACAGTCCACCACGGATCGGCGGCAATCGCACGGCAATTTGGTCCGTGTTCGCTGGTCAATCCCGTGAACAACGGGTGACGACCGCCGCGGATCACCGATCCGCTTCAATGGAGGAGATGACGTACGGCGAACACGGCCCGCAATTTCCCGCCGGCTACCCCTATACCCCGCCCCCACCGGGCGGGTACCCGCCCTACCCGGGAGCGCCCTACCCGGGAGCGCCCTACCCGAGCGGGCCCTACCCGCCGGCCTACTACCCGCCCCCCCACGGCCCCACGCCGCCCGCGCGGCCCCAGTGGCTGGCGATCCTCTCGATCGCGTTCGCCTTCGTGTTTGCTCCCCTCGGCGCGGTGTTCGGCCACCTCGCGCTCAGCCAGATCAAGCGAGGCCTGCAGCGTGGGCGTGATCTCGCCCTGATCGGCCTGACGCTGTCGTACGCGTTCATCGTCTTGACGGTGGCGGCGCTGGCCGTCTGGATCGTCACCGACGCCGACTCACACGACACCATGGTCGCCAGTTCGTCCGGCGGGACGGTCCCCGACCCAGCTCATCCCGAAACACCCTCTGCTCCAGGTGTTTCCGGCGACCTACCCGGCGTACTGCTCGGCGTCGACGAACTCGGGGCAATCCTGCACACCCCCGGCCTGACCGAGACCAAGTCCAGCAAGGGCGAGTCCAGCAGTTCCAAGGACGCCAAGGCCGACCCGGCCGAGTGCGCGACCGCGGTGGCCGCGGGCCTCAACACCGTCTACGACCACAGTGGCGCCACCGACTATGCCCGCGCCGGCTACAGCGACCCGACCACCGCGACGCTGATCGACGAGGTGGCGGCCTCGTTCCCCACCGCCACCGACGCCAAGAAGTTCGTCGCCGACAACGCCGAGTTGTGGCAACGGTGCGCCGGCAAGTCGTTCACCCTGTCCTCGTCGGACAGTCCCGCGCTGACCTGGGATCTCGGCACACCCGTGACGTCCGGGAACCGGGTGACGCTGCACAACACCCTGACCGCGCACCAGGGTCTGCCCCAGCACCGCATCCTCGCGGCCAAGGGCAACATCGTCATCGACATCAGCGTGCTGGCCAAGCAGCTCGGCGACGAGCCCGCCACGATCGCCGACCGGATGCTGGACCGGATCCCGGGATGACCGAGCCGCAGTCCTTCTACGACGCCGTCGGCGGCGAGCCCACGTTCCGCCGGATCGTGGCGCGGTTCTACGAGCAGGTGGCCGACGACGAGATCCTGCGCCCGCTGTATCCCGAGGAGGATCTGACCGGAGCCGAGGACCGCCTACGGATGTTCCTTGAGCAGTACTGGGGCGGGCCGCGCACCTATTCGGATCAGCGGGGCCATCCGCGCCTGCGGATGCGGCACGTACCGTTCCGGATCGGCCCGATCGAACGCGATGCCTGGCTCCGCTGCATGTACGCCGCGATCGCCGAGATCGAATCCACCACGCTCGACGACGCGCACCGGCGGGCCCTGCTCGATTACCTAGAGATGGCCGCCGACTCGATGATGAACTCCCCGTTCTGACGCAGCCGCGTTCGACCGGTCAGCGCAGGACGACGGCGGGGTCGCCGCGGCGGCGGTAGAGCGAGCCGAATCGGGCGTCGATGCGCAGCCAGGTCGGTGTCGCCCG
>JAKIXW010000117.1:8246-11400 GCA_022708865.1 Acidobacteriota bacterium | reverse complement strand
ATACACACGAAGGCCTTGATCTGCTCGGCTTCTCGGGCGGCGTCTTCGAGCTTGCCGTCCTTGACATCTCGCTTGCGCGCCGAGACCTGCCAGTTGGAGCCGAATTTGATTCCGTACGGCGGGTCGATGTAGATCATCTGGACCTTGCCGCACAGCTTCTCCCGCTCGGCCAGTGAGGCCATCACCTGCAGCGAGTCGCCGAGGATCGACGAAGTCCTGCGCGTCGGCGGTCGGGATGTTGGTCCGTTTGTCCTTGTGCGCCAACGCGTCGATGGGGGTTGGCCCTTGCGCGGCCTTCTTACGCGCCACGAACGCTCCTTCGATCGTCAAAGTCCAGCAGGTCTGGGTCGCCGATGATCGGCGCGTCGTCATACATCAGCCGCATCGCTTCGGCCAGTCGTGCCTTGAATTCCAGCGGGTTGGTCATCTCGGTGTATCCCCAGCGGCCGAAGCCGCCGTAATTGTTGACGGCGACACACCACGAGTTGCGCGCCGTCTCCGCTTTGGCCTTGGTGGGTCCGGGGCTCTTGTGGCTACCGGACACCTCGATGATCAGGGTCCGGACGACGTCGCCGTGATCACGGCGTTTCAGCCGCACCAGGAAATCCGGTACCTGTTCGGCGTCCTTCCCCTTCTTGGACATCGCGATCGGAATGAACGACTCGCTGGGACGCCGACCATCGCGAATCCCACCAGTCGGGCCTTTCGGGCCAACCTCGTAGTAGCGGTCTGGCTGTTCGTAGGGCGAGTTGAGGATCGGGTTGTCGATCGCTGTAGTCACCCCTGCCCACTCATCCTGTGGCCGTGTTGCTGGCCGCGCCCGATGTTAGGTACTGCCCGGACCGCCCACCGGCGGTGTCGGTTGTTCATTGACCCACCCTCGCCTGCCTGCATCACCGACGGCAACGGACACGATGCTATCTGGCGGCAATGACAATTACGGTCAGCATGACCAAAGGAGTAGCTCATTCCTCGCCCATCGCGGAAGCCCCAGACTGACGTTGAGAATCCGGACCTATCCCTGACCACTTCCCCTTTTGATAGCATCGATATCAGGAGGTGGGTAGCGTGACCGATGTACTGATTAGAGGGTTGTCCGAGGCCGCCGTCGCCCGGATCGACGCCGACGCGACCGCGGCCGGCCTGTCCCGCAATGAATACCTGCGGCGAAGGTTCGAGGCTGAGCGAACGCCTTCTGGTGCAGGCGATGAGTTCACCGTCGAGGATCTGCGCCGAGCCGCCGACGCCGCCCAGGATCTCGACAACCCCCAGGTGATGGACGCCGCGTGGCGGTAACCACCTGGCTCATCGACAAATCGGCATATACCCGTTTGGCGGAATCCGCCGATGCCCAGCAATGGGTCGGGCGCATCAGCCGCGGATTGGTCCGCATCAGCACCGTCACCCGGCTTGAAATCGGCTACTCGTTTCGGACCGCGAAACAGGCGCACACCGAGTCCGCGGCACCGCCGTTGTCCCTCATGCCGGTGCAATATCTCACCCCCGCGGCGGAGGATCGCGCCGTCGACGTGCAGCTGCAGTTGGCCGACCGCGGACAGCATCGAGCACCGTCAATACCCGACCTGCTCATCGCCGCCATCGCCGAAACATCAGACCTAACAGTCCTTGCCGTCGACAAGGACTTTGACCTCATCGCACAGATCACCGGGCAGCCGGTCGAATGGCTCCAACTCCCCGGGTAACCCCCTCACGCCACCGCCGCCCGCGCCCCCAGGTACACCTCGGCCGGCATGGCCCGGTGCAGCCGCCGGGTGATCGCCATCGGCCGCTCCCCCTCGCGCGAGACGTAGTCGGCTGGGCCCAGGAAGATGTACGGCGCCGCACCGAGCGTGTCGGTCTTCGTCTCGCGCACGAACAGCAGCACATGCGACCCGCGCTCGCTGTGGTGGATGTAGCGCTGCCCGGTCGACGACGCCTCCCCGGCCGGAAGTCGCTGTCCGGCGGGAGCAGGCACTCGCCGGTGGTGCAGTTCCGGGTGTCGGCGGCCACCCGCGCGAAGCTCGAAGCCAATGCGAAGTCCCGCGGGGTAACCGTCTCGAAGCTGTCGCAGCAGGTGCTCGACGAGTTCGTGGAACGCGAGGCCCGTCGAACGGGATGACGGCTCCAGCCCCACCGCGAGGGTGCGCAAATGTACGCACTGACCCGGCGCGCCGCGCACAAACACGCACACTCGGTTGGGAAGGAACGGACCCCTACCGTGCGGCCTTCTTGCGTTCGATGTCGACCAGCGCCGCGGCCAGCTCGGCGCGCTGGGCGGCGGTGGTCTCCCAGTCCAGTTTGCGGTTGCGCACCACCTTGGCCGGGGCGCCGACCGCGATCGAATAGTCGGGGATCTCCCCCTTGACCACCGCATGGGCGCCGAGCACGCAGCCGCGCCCGATGGTGGTGCCGCGCAGGATGGTGACCTTGGCCGCGACCCAGGTGTCGGGGCCTATGCGCACCGGGCTCTTGACGATGCCCTGGTCCTTGATGGGCAGTTCGATGCTGTCCATCCGGTGGTCGAAGTCGCAGACGTAGCACCAATCGGCCATCAGCGCGGACTCACCGAGTTCGATGTCGAGGTAGGTGTTGATGACGTTGTCGCGACCCAGCACCACCTTGTCGCCGATCCGCAGCGAACCCTCGTGGCAGCGGATGGTGTTCTTGTCGCCGATGTGCACCCAGCGACCGATCTCCATCTGGGAGAGCTCCGGAGTCGCTTGAATTTCGACGCCTTTGCCCAGAAAAACCATGCCGCGCGTGATGATGTGCGGATTGGCCAGCTTGAACTTCAGCAGCCGGTAATACCGGACCAGGTACCACGGCGTATAGGCCTTGTTGGCCAGCACCCATTTGAGCGAGTCAACGGTCAGGAATTTCGCCTGACGTGGGTCTTTGAGCCGCGATCCGCGCCAGCGTTTGTGCAGCGGCGCGCCCCACATGGTCGTCATGGCCGGAAAGCCTACGCGAGGCTCCGAGGCCGACGGGATACCCACGGGATACCCTCAAGGTGCCGGAATCACCGGCACGACCAGGAGGGAACGGCACTGGTGCTTCGGCGACTCGCCGCGCTGGCGTCCTCGGCCCTGGTTGCCTCCGTCCTGAGCGGCTGCCACGGCACCGATTCGTGGGTGGACGCCGCCCCCGCCGGCGG
>JAKIXW010000117.1:2368-8219 GCA_022708865.1 Acidobacteriota bacterium | reverse complement strand
AACCGCAGCTACACCGGCACCGCCGGGGCGCACGAGCTGAAGCTGGACTGGACCCGTTCGGTCAAGGGTGATCTGGGCGCGGCGGTCGCACTGGGGTCGGACGGCTACCTGGCGGCCAACGCGCAGACGGCCGGCGGCTGCTCATTGATGGTGTGGGAGAACGGCAATCACGGCCGGCAACGCTGGTGCACGCGGTTGATCCAGGGCGGCGGCTTCGCCGGCGCGCTGTTCGACGGTTTCGACAACCTGTACGTCGGCCAGCCCGGGCTGATCATGTCCTATCCGCCGACCCAGTGGATCCGGTGGCGTTCCCAGGTGATCGGCATGCCGATGACGCCACGCCTACTGGGCGACAACCATCTGCTGGTGGTGACCCATCTGGGTCAGGTGCTGGTGTTCGACGCCCACCGCGGGGTGGTGGCCGGGAATCCGATCGACCTGGTGGGCGGTATCGACCCGACCGACTCGACCCGCGGCCTGGCCGACTGCCCGCGCAACGGGCCGGAGTGCCCGATCGCCGCGGCGCCCGCGTACTTCGCCGGCACCGGCACCATCGTGGTCCCGGTCTGGCAGCCCGGTGAACCCCACCCGACGATGACCGCCCTGCACTACCAGAACGGCCAGCCGCCGATGCTCGGTCGCTCCTGGACCACCGACGCCGTCACCGGCGGTGCGATCGCGGCGCCGGTGTTCTCCCCCGACGGCGCCACGGTGTATGTCAACGGCCGCAACCAGGCGCTGTGGGCACTCAATGCCGCCGACGGCAGTGTGAAATGGTCTGTGCCGCTTGACTTCCTGGCGCAGACGCCGCCGACCGTCGGGCCCGGTGGACTGATCCTGGCCGGTGGCGGACCCAATACCGAACTGGTGGCGGTCAAGGACGCCGGCGATCACGCCGAGGAAGTCTGGCGACGCGGCGACGTCCGGCCGCTGACCACCGCAGCCCAGGCCGGCCACGACATCGCCTACACCGTGATCGATGCGAGCCAGGGCGACGAGCGGCGCATGTCGCTGCTAGCGTTCACCCCCGAGAACGGGCAGACGGTCAACACGTATCCGCTGCCGGACGCCACCGGCTTCCCCGTCGGGATCTCCGTGGGGCAGGATCGTCGGGTGGTCGTGGCCACCAGCGCCGGTCAGGTCTACGGATTCGCCGCAGCCGGCTGACTCACCAGGGCTCGTCGTCGGGTTCGATGCCCCACTCGTCGAGCCGGGGCGCCGCGGACTCGATACTGCTCGCCTGATTGCCGCCGGCCCGGCGGGCCACGGTCATCTCGGTGTGGGCCAGCGCGATCAGCACGTCCAGCGTCTCCTCGGGCGGAAGCTCGGCCAGTGCCCGCAGCGGCGTGCACACCACCCCCATGCTCGCCGTCAGCCGGGGCGGTGTGGTGGCGATGGCCCCACGCACCCGCTCGACCAGCGGGGAGGCGTCCGCGGTGGCGAACGTGTCCGAGATCAGGAACTCCGAGTCACCGCTGCGCGCGACGACCGCGTCGCCCCGAGTGGTTTCACGCAGCGTCTGGGCGACCGCGACGCACGCACGCTCGGCAGCCTCGGGTCCCTGGGTGTCGGCCAGCAGCAGGTAGTTGTCGAGGTCGATCAGCACGATGGTCAGGTAGCGGTCATCGAGGCGACCGCGGACCGAGAACAGCTCGGCGGTGCGCAGGTAGAACGACTTGCGGTTCAGCAGTCCGGTCAGCGGGTCGATGTCACTGTTGGGTTCGGCGACGTCGAGCAGGCGCATCAGGACGTGGCCGGTGTAGGGCACCAGAACGTAGGCCATCGCGATGGACACCGCCGCGCACACCGCCAGCACGGGGTCACCGTGCAGGCCCACCCGGACCGCGATTGTGACGGTGGTAGCACCGGCCAGCACCGCGTTCAGGGTCAGGAATCGGGCGCTGTGGAAGAAGGCGACGTAGGCCGCCAGTGCGGCGAACGCGGTACAGCCCAGCAGCCCGGCCAGGGGCTGTGACTGGATCAGGCAGGACACCGCGATGCATATCGCCGAGATGGTCGCGTAGATCAACGACCGCCGCTTGGATGGCCACCGCCCGCCGAGCCAGATGAACCCTTGAACCACGCTGACTGCCGACACCGCCAGCGCGAGCAGCATGCCGGTGCGACCGCGCGGACCGGCCGGGCTGGCCAGCATGGCGACCGGGATCAGGCCGAACCCGAAGGTCACCAATCCCATCAGCCGGCAGGTGCGACTCTGGACCGACCGAGCGGCCAGCAGCGCCGTCAACCAGTAGTACTGGTCGGACCGGCGCCACCAGTACAGGGCTCCCCCCATCACGGACTCCCCCAACATCCTGTCATCCACACCCCTGCCCACAGCTAACGGAAAGCGGATACCAATATCACGCAAGTACATGCATTTCCGCAAGAATACGGGCAGATCCGATCAGCTGCAGAATATTAGCGGCAAACAACAAATTATTAGCCGTCAGCGGCGCGCCGCGCTGCCCGGCAAACAAATGCCACCGGCCGGGAGGCCGCGCCGGCGCCGACACGCATGATCACCACCGACAGCGCCCGAGACCCCCTCAACCGCAGTCGGCACCGCAACCCGTCCGGGTCGACGTCCACCCCGCGCACCAGGATCTCGCACGCACCGCAATCATTGGCCGCCAGTGCCCGGCGTAGCCGATTCTCCGAGTAGGCCAGGTCCTCGAGCACTTCGAAGCCACGCACGCCGGCCGGAAGCCGATCACCGGACAGATAGGCGATGTGCGGATCGAGTTGCCACAGACCGTGTCGGGTGGCGTATTGGCGCACCAGGCCGGCGCGCACCACCGCGCCGTCGGGGTCGACGATCCAGCGACCGGCCGGCGCCACAGCGGACTCTGCCGGATCCGCATCGGTGATCTGCTCGGCCCGGTCGAGCATCACCGCACGGCGGGTGACTCCCGACTCGGCCAGCCCGGGCGACCACAGGCAGGCCTCGCGCACCGAGCCCGCCAACGACACAAGTTCCACCTCGCCCTCGTACCCCAGGCCCGGCAGCGCATCAAAATCGATTCCCGGAGCACACTTCACCACCAGATCGCGGCCACGATAAACCTCGGACAACCGGTCCAGGGCGGGAATGTAGTCGCGCGGATCGAATCGCCGGCGCCCGTCGGAGCGCCGGGCCGGATCCGCCACGACGACGGCGTCCCGGGTGACCGGCGCGAGGGCGTCGGCCCGGCAGAGCGGCGGCGCCGGCAACCCACCCCGGGTCAGGTTGTGCCGCGCCATCGCCAGCCGGACCGGATCCAGGTCGCTGCCCACCAGCGTCGCGGAGGTGTCCCGCAGCGCGGCCAGCTCACCACCGATCGAACACGTGACGTCGTGCACGGCACGACCGGCCAGCCGGGTGGCGCGGTGCGCGGCCACCGAGGCCGCGGTGGCCTGCTGCAGCGAGTCGTCGGTGAACAACCAGTCCGCGGCGCCCGGCAGTTTCACCTCGGCGCGACGGCGCAGCAGGGTGGTCTCGATGAGGATCGCCGCGCGGTCACTGAACCGGGCGCGGACGGCGGCGACGTCGGCCACCGCGACGCCGCGGCCCCTCGGCAGCCTGCTGTCGGCCTCGACGAGTGCTTCGCCGCCCTGCGCGGACGTCAGGTAGGCGATGTCGTCGAGGGTGAACTCAAGCGCCAGGCTTTACCCCGGTGAATGAATACTCCCCGGCCACGCAGGTGGCCGCCTCGGGTGCCGTCACTTCGGTTTCACTCCGGTCACCATCACGTTGTAGAACCAGCCCTTGGGCACGACGCGGCGCCAGACATTGGCGTCGACCCAGCTCAGCGTGGTCCAGCTGCCGAATGCGAACTTGGCCCAGCCCCAGCCCAGCTTGCCGGGCGGAACGGTGGATTCGAAGGTCCGCACCGGCCAGCCCAGCATCGCCGCGGTGAACTCCTCGCTGGCGGTGGCGACCTCGACGGCGCCGGCCGACCGGGCCATCCGCTCGAGGTCGGCCGGTTCGAAGGTGTGCAGGTCGACGATCCATTCCAGGGCCGCGGCTCGGGAGTTCTCGTCGAGTTCGGACTGCGGCCGGCGCCAGCTGCCCAGCCCGGGCAGCTTCATCGCGGCGACGGTGGACTTCCACGTCAGATCCGCCAGGCGGCGGGCGTAGGCGTTACCCACCGTGGTCGGCTCACCGGCGAAGATGAATCGCCCACCTGGCTTGAGCACCCGGACGACCTCGCGCAACGACAGCTCGACGTCGGGAATGTGATGCAGCACCGCGTGCCCGACGACGAGGTCGAAGGTGTTGTCCTCGTACGGGATTCCCTCGGCGTCGGCCACCCGGCCGTCGACGTCCAGCCCAAGGTTCTGGCCGTTGCGGGTCGCAACCTTGACCATCCCCGGCGACAGGTCGGTTACCGACCCGCGCCGCGCCACCCCGGCCTGGATGAGGTTCAGTAGGAAGAAGCCGGTGCCGCAGCCCAGCTCGAGCGCCCGGTCATAGGGCAGGTCCTGCTGAACCTCGGCAGGGACGATCGCGTCGAAGCGGCCGCGCGCGTAGTCGATGCAGCGCTGGTCGTACGAGATCGACCACTTGTCGTCGTAGCTCTCGGCCTCCCAGTCGTGGTAGAGGACCTGCGCGAGCTTGGTGTCATACCGCGCGGCCTCGACCTGCTCCGCGGTGGCGTGCGGATTCGGGGTTGGGTCAATGGAGGTCATAGCAGGCCAGCCTAACCGCCCTGGTTCGCGGCGAAGACCTCGACGTATCGGCGACGTTCCTCGGCGATCTGCTTGGGCTTGGCGGTCAGTAACCCGTCGATCACCGCCTTGGCGGCAGCCAGGGCGGTCGGCGGGGCGTCGACGAACCGCCGGGCCCACGCCAGGGCCGCGTCGTAGACGCCGTCGGGGGCCACCAGTTCATCCAGCAGGCCCAGGGCCAAGGCTTCCTTGGCGTCGACGAACCGGCCGCTGTAGACCAGATCCTTGGCCCGGCTGGCGCCGACCACCCGGACCAGCCGGGCCATACCGCCGCCGCCGGGGATCAGCCCGGCCAGGATCTCGGTGGCGCCCACACGCACGTTGTCACCGGACACCCGCCAGTCGGCCGACAGTGCCAGGGTCAGTCCGCCGCCCAGCGCGTAGCCCGTCACGGCCGCCACTGTCGGCTTGGGGATCGACGTGACGGCCTCGAAAGCCCGGTGACGGACCCGGGCCCCCACAGCGGCCTCCTTGGCCGACAGCGTCCGCAACTCCGGGACGTCGTCGCCGGCACAGAAGATCTCGTGACCGCCGTACAGGATCACCGCGGCGATCTCGCTGCGGCCGGCCACCTCCTCGGCCGCCGAGGTCAGCTCGCGGTAGACCTGCCGGGTCAGTGCGTTGGTCGGTGGCCGGTTCAACAGGATGGTGCCCACGCCCGGGACAGATGGGTCGGTGTGCACGGAGACGAACTCCCGGTTGTGCCGCCGGGTCACGGTGCGCGTCCCGCGCGGGCGGCGTTGTAGCGGGCGCTGTCGAAGAACTCGATCTCCCAGTTGCCGCCGGCCACGGTCAGGGTGGGCTGGACGGCGGTGATCTGCCGATCCACCGACAACACCTCGGCCACCGTGCGCCCGGTCAGCGAATCCAACTGCGTCCAGGTCGGCGGCAGTAGGAAGATGCGCTGGGCGCTGAACTCGTCGAGCGCGGCCTCGGGCCGCGCCCAGGCCACCCGGTCCGATTCGGTGTTCTCGCCGTCGGCGCGCTGCCCGTCGGGCAGCGCCCCGACGAAGAAGAAGGTGTCGTAGCGCCGGGTGCGTTCCTCCTCCGGGGTCACCCAGTTGGCCCAGGGCCGCAGCAGGTCGGCCCGCAGCACCAGGCCCTCGGTCCGCAGGAACTCGCCGAACGACAGGGAGTTGTC
>JAKIXW010000117.1:0-2358 GCA_022708865.1 Acidobacteriota bacterium | reverse complement strand
GGTGGCGTAGACGCTGGCGTCGCTGACGATGCCCGCCGTTCCGTCGGCGGCCCCCGGACCGGCGAACAGCACCCCGGACTCCTCGAAGGTCTCCCGGGCCGCCGCGCAGACCAGCGCGAGCGCCAGATCGTCGGCGACGCCGAGCCGTTCGGCGAACCAGGACGGCTCTGGCCCGTACCAGTCGATGTCGGCGCTGCGGTCCCGGTCGTCGACGCCTCCGCCGGGAAACACCACCACGCCCCCGACGAACTCCATGGCCCGGTGCCGGCGCATCAGAAACACCTCGACGCCAGGGGCTGTGTCGCGCACCAGCATTACGGTGGCGGCCGGCCGGGCCGGCAACGGCTCGGGAGTAGTGGTGGTCATGCTCGCCTCCTGTGTGCCGCGCGGCCGCGTACCCGTCGCGCGAAGTATCGGCCGTCGATCACGTCGACGGCGATCGACTGCCCGAACGCGGCCGACAGGTTCTCACCGGTCAACACATCGTCGAGTAGGCCGGCGGCCACCACCATGCCCTCAGAGAGCATCAGGCAGTGGCTGAAGCCCGGCGGGATCTCCTCGACGTGGTGGGTCACCAGCACCAGCGCGGGGGCGTCGGGGTCGGCGGCCAGGTCGGAGAGCCGGGCCACCAGTTCCTCGCGGCCGCCGAGGTCCAGGCCGGCCGCCGGTTCGTCGAGCAGCAGCAGTTCCGGATCGGTCATCAGGGCGCGGGCGATCAGGACACGTTTGCGCTCACCCTCGGATAGCGTGCCGAAGGTCCGCTGGGCCAGGTGCTCGGCCCCCAGGCTCTCCAGGGTGTCGACGGCCCGCTCGTAGTCGACGTCCTCGTAGCGTTCGCGCCACCGGCCCAGTACGGAATAGCCGGCCGAGACCACCAGGTCGCGAACCACCTCATCGTCCGGAACCCGTTGCGCCAGAGCCGAACTGGAAAGACCGACCCGCGCGCGCAACTCGTTGGTGTCGGTCCGGCCGAGCCGTTCGCCGAGCACGAACGCGTCGCCCGAGGACGGATGCTCCGAGGCCGCGGCAATGCGCAGCAGTGACGTCTTGCCCGCGCCGTTGGGGCCGATGATGACCCACCGTTCGTCGAGCTCGACCTGCCAGGTGACCGGGCCGACGAGCGAGCGCCCGCCCCGGCGCAGCGAGACCTCGAGGAAATCGATCAGCAGGTCTGGGTCGGTCTCGGCGTCGGCCACCCGACCATGGTAGACAGCTCATCCGCAGGTGCCGGTCCCCGGTCTGACCAGCCGCTGACCGCCAACACGCGCGCCGGAGTGAGTCGCAGGATCAGCTGGACCAGCGGGCCGATGCCCAGGGCGTAGACCACGGTACCGACGCCGACGCTCCCGCCGAGCAGCCAGCCGGACACCAGCACCGTCAACTCGATCGTGGTGCGCACCAACCGAACTGACCTACCGGTGCGCGCCACCAGGCCGGTCATCAGGCCGTCGCGCGGACCCGGACCCAGTCCGGCGCCGATGTAGAGCACCGTTGCGACGGCGTTGAGCGCCACGGCGCCCAGCATCATCGCGACCCGTGGGCACAGGCCGGTCGGCGGCGGCAGCACGGCCAGTGCCGCGTCGACGGTGACGGAGATGACGACGACGTTCGCAAGGGTTCCGATCCCCGGCCGGTTGCGCAGCGGGATCCAGGCCAGCAGTACCGCCACTCCGGCCACCGCGCTCGCGGTGCCGATGGTCATGCCGGTGCGCAGGGAGAGCCCCTGGTGGAACACGTCCCACGGATCCAGGCCCAGCCCGGCACGCACCATCAGCGCCATCGAGAAGCCGTACAGCACCAGGCCGCCGAGCAGGGCGCTCCCGCGTGCGACGGCCCTCATGAGTGATCGGGGAACCGGGCCCGCAGGGCAGCCAGGTCCGTGTGCGCGCGCCGCAGGTCGGCATCCAGGTCGGCGCACCGGGCGCTGGATCGGGGTTGCGGGGTTCTCAACCAGCCGGCCATCCGGGCCAGTGGCTTCCAGTTCGTGGACATGAGCCCATCGTGGCCTGCAACTGGCTTGCCCAGCAATAGCCAGTTGAGGCAAACTGGCTACCAATGACACGCGAAATGGCCGATCGACGGCTCGATGTGGATCTGCTGGCCCGGGAGTTGGGCAACTGGCGGACCGTCAACGGCAGCGGCCCGGTGTACCAGGGCCTGGCCGACGGACTGCGCATGCTGATCGTCGACGGCCGCCTGCCGGTCGGCTCACGGCTGCCCAGCGAGCGCGCCCTGGCCGACGCCCTGCGGGTGTCCCGCACCACCGTCACCGCCGCGTACGCGCAGATGCGCGAGGAGGGATACCTGACCGCCCGGCGCGGTGCGCGCAGCACGACGGCCCTCCCCGAGACCACCGGC
>JAKIXW010000116.1 GCA_022708865.1 Acidobacteriota bacterium | reverse complement strand
TGGCCGGACCCCCGGCTCCGGCGCCGCCACCACAATTGGCGTAGCGACGGTCACGCGCGAGCACCGCCGAGATCACGCTGTGCGAATCGCTCGGCATCGCGCCGGAACGGCTCTCGTTCGGCAACACCATCAAGAAGGGAGGTGGTGCTCGCGACCGACAAACCGTCGGACGACGGCCGCCGTTGGGTCCACGGGATCGAGCCGCTACGGGCCCACCACACCGAATGAAGAAGAATGATGAGCACCTACGGGCACCTCGACAATGTCATGATGATCGGCTTCGACTCGATCGGCTGCGGCACCCTGCCGCCCTTCCTGCGGCACTTCGACATCGAGCCGAACCGGATAACCGTGCTGGCTCCCAACGACGACAACGACACCGTCCTCGAGGATGCCGGCGTCACCCGCGTCGACGCGTTCCTCACTCCCGACAACTACGCCGAGGTGCTCGAACCACTGCTGGCGCCGGGCACTTTCGTGGTGAACCAGGCGGGCACTGCACCGTCCGCTGGAGGAACGCCACCTGATCGGCCTTGGCCCGCGGGTCCAGATAGATCTGGAAATGACGGTAGGGGTAGCGGAGTAGTTCGGCACGTGGTGCCTGCTGGGCAGCCTTGACCGCAGGTGCCGCCGGCGTGATGGCGTCCTGCTCGCACACGGTGATCAGCAGCGGCGACTTGATGTCCTTCGCTTTGCGGCCAGGTCGATAGAACGGGAACTTGAACATCAATCGAGCGGCAAACTCATTGCGCCACTTGCTGTTCAGACTTACGACAGCCGCGAAGTCCGACTCGTACTGCGGCGCCGTAATGACAGCGAACGTGCCCGGCGCGCCAACGGCCGGGACCAGGCGCGGCGGGCGGCCTCGCCATGCTCCGAGCTGATCACGCAGCGCGCATCGCGGAATGCCTCGGCGTATTCGGGCAACCCGTCCTCCCGGGTCCCCGTGAAGCCGTGGCCCATGACGACGCACGGCGCATTGCCCTGAATCGTGGCGGGTCGGTACACGTAGGCAGCCAACTGCTCGCCCTGGCACGGAATCCGCACGTCCTCGACCACGGCGGGAATGTACGCGCCGAAATTGTGACCCACCAGGGCCCAATTCGAACCCTTCGCTCCGAAAGCGCATTCGCACGTTTACAGTTGGTTCGACACCCGCTGAGGACGATCGGTAAAGCGGCCGCACCCGTCAGGAACCGACGACGTTTCATCGCGCCTCCCCGTTGTTGGGCTGACGCATCGCCGCCAAGTGCGGGCCCAGGTGCCGCGCGTGCGCCCCGGGGGGATCGACGCTCCGAACGCCAAAGCCATCTGGCAGCCTCTGATCGACACGTTTGCCTCTGCCCCGGACGATGTCAAGGTGCTCGAGCCGATAGTGGCGAAAGCCAGGCCCTCCCAGAGTTACTGGGACGCTGAGTACTTGCAGACCAACGCACCCCGGGCGATCGTGCACGACGACCGCCCGGGAAGTCCTGCCGGCAACATCTTGTGGGCCGGCAATCAGGACGAGGTCGGGGTCTTCCTCTACGGCTACCGTTCAGGTTTCGCTGCTGGCATCCGATCGACAGCAGACGCTGGTGAACGCACTGTTCGCTGCGAGCCGACATCACCGGACCACGCTGCACTTCAACAAGGCACTGGCCGGCGCCCCCGAATCAGTGCGCGCCGAAATCGGCGATACCGCAATCAATCCCGCTGTCGCCCATGCGTTTGCATTGGCGATCGTCGCCGACGGCCAGGGCCCGGCGTTCCCCGATGTTCCCGGCCACACGCCCGATCTGACTGCGGGACGTCGTTCGGCCGAGGCCATCAACCAGGCAATGGATGCGCTCCTGGAGGCTGCTCCCGGCGCCGGCTCCTATCTCAACGAGGCCGATTTCTTCGACGAGAACTGGCGACAGTCCTTCTGGGGCTCCAACTACGACCGCCTGCTGTCGGTCAAGAACCGGTATGACCCCGACGGCTTGTTCGTCGTCCACCACGGCGTCGGAAGCGAGGCGTGGAGCACCGACGGGTTCACCCCCGTCCATAGTTGACACCTCGATATCGGAGTAGTCCCGCACGTGAGTCCCTGCGTGAGTCTGTTAGCCGACACGCGGATCGCCCATCCGGGGGCTAGCCTGCATCCATGAACAAGCCGCAGGTCGCGGGGCTACTGACCGCGTGGTGTGTCTTCCTCGTCGCACCCGCCTGGATCGTCTACTTCACCTTCCGCGGCGCGGACGTGAACACCCCGGTCCTCGGCCCCGCCATTGCGATCTGGACCGTCGGCTATCTCATCCAGTTCGGCATCTTCATGGCAGTGGCCCGAAAGTCCTCGGGTAACAGCGTCGTGGGCTGGCTGCTCGCATCGACAATGCCCTTCGTGGCTGACTGGACCGTGCCGGTCGCGCCGTGGTCGCCCGCCGCCGTACTGGTAGTCGTCGGCGCCTACGCCGCTTGGTTCTACTCCCGGCTGGTACGCGGTGATGATCTGCAGCACAACGGAATTCCGGCGACCGGTACAGTACTGGAAGTCAAGAAGCCAGTCATGAACATGATCATCAACAGCGTGTACATCCGCCGAACAATGACGCTGCGCATCGAACGTTCCGACGGCACCCCAGCGTACGAAGCGAAGTACTCGGGCACCTTCATGCTGGGTGAGATCCCGGGGCCGGGCGATGTGTTCAACCTGCGGGTGGATCCCCGGGATCCGATGCACTTCGAGACGACCGAGGATGCACCATCATCCGCTTCCCCGACACCGCCCGCGCCGACATGGGTACCGCCAAACGATCCGACGATCGCCGAGCAGCTTGCTCAGCTCGAGGAGATGCACCGCCGTGGCGCACTGACCGACGAAGAGTTCGCGGCCGCCAAGCAGCGGGTACTGCGGGGGTGACCCCAGATAGGCCGGTAGCCGCGAACGTCGAGCACCGAGGCGAGGATGGCGGCCTGGCGCAGAACAGTCCAAGAAGCAAGGCTGTCTTGGTGGGGCGGGCGGGGCTCGAACCCGCGACCAAGGGATTATGAGTCCCCGGCTCTAACCAACTGAGCTACCGCCCCTCGGCGCCTGAACGCGGCACCCATGGTCGCATGCGACCTCGCCGAACCGTGAACCGGCGCTGGCCGTCGACTTATGGCACGCGAAAACGGGCATTGCGTGACGTATCTCGACACCGACCGCCGAGGAGCCACTTATCGCCCTGGAGCGGCCGAAAGTCACTTATGTGACTTCTCGTGACCAGCCGTCAGACCAGCATCGAGGACAGGTCCGTCCGCATCAGGGTGACGTTGTAGTTCCCCCAGATCGACATGTTCCAGTACAGGTACGCCGGGTTGTCGGTCCCGCCGGAAGCCGTCTTCAGCAGAGAAGTCCCCGACCACGGGTGGATCATCGGCGCGTACAACCCCGGGTACTTTGCCGAGGTCACCAGCGTCGTCGGCGCCGACCACGTACCCGTCGGGTCACTCGCCGTCCGCATCACCACGTTGTTGCCGGAGTCGGTCGACAGCATGACGTATTTGTTCAGGTAGGTGTTGTACTGCACCGATAGTTCGCCGGCGGTCGGATACGTCGTCCAGCTGAACAACCCGAAGAAGCTCTGCGTGGTCCCCGGCAGCACCGGCTTGGCCGCCGAGGGTGTACCCGTCACCCACTTGCTGCCGGTCCAGTACTGGTACTTGCCGACGTCCAGGATCTGCGACGACTGCACCCGCGACAGGTAGACCGTGCCATTGCGCCCCGACGGAGTGCCGTAGGCGTAGATGTAACCCGCGGTCGCATCGGCCGAACCGTCCGGCGGCTTGACGAAGCTGACCATCTGGAAGTTCTCGTCGCCCGCCTTGTACGCGACTGTCGAGCTGATCCACCCGCCCGAGCGCACCGACGACTGCGGCACCTGCGTCCAGTTCTGCCCGTTGTCATCGGAGTAGGCGATCGCGTTGTAGTTGGTGGTCCACGATCCGGGCCAGCCCCAGTTGTTGACCGACATGAACGAAACGTATTGCCGCGTAGCCCCGTTCACCCCGGCGCCGGCAACGGAGATCGCGCCCGTGGGGATGACGGTCACCTGCGTCCACCAGGTGTAGGGATACTTGCCGATGATCTGCCGGGCGTAGTTCGGCACACCGGGATCCATCGGCGAGCCGCTGAACATGCCGAGCGGAATGCCGGGCAGATCCGGGATGCCATCGGGAACGCTGATGCCGTTGGACAGGACGTTGTCCGCAGTGCGCAGCAGGACATTGCTGCGCCAGCCCGACGACATGGCCGCATTGGTGAAGGTGTCGCCGAAGGCCATCAGGATCTGACGCTGGCTGCCGGTCAACCCGTTGTCCCACATGATGCCGAGGTCGGTGCCGTAGATGGCGAACCGCTGCATCGTGTTGTTGATGCTGTTGACGCCGGTGACCCAGCCAAGATTGACCGTAGTGGGCGCGGCGATGGCGGCCGCCATGGTTGCGAAGTCGAGCGTGGTGGTCCCCACCTCGGGGCTGGCCACGCTGGTCTCGTCGCCGTGGATCTCGCGGCGTGCTCCCAGACCGAAGAAGGCGATCACTGCGGCGGCCAGCGGGTTGTTCGCCGACCAGCCCGATGCGCTCGGGGTGGCGCCGATCCAGCCGAGCATCGTGGTGAACACCGCGTCGACGACCGTGCTGACCGCTTCGATGACGCCGTCCAGCAGCGTCTTTGGCTGCGCGAGGGTGGTGAGGGCGGTGGGCACCGCTACCGACTCGGTGCGCGCCACCGAGGGCTCAGGATCGGTGGTGGTCTCGACGGTTCTCGACTTCGCCGGATCGCTCGTCTCGGCGACCTTGTCGGCCGCCGTCTCGGTGACCTTCTCGGTCGTGGCGCGCGCCGGCGTCGTCGGTGCCACCGTCTCGGTCTCGGTCTTCGTCGGCTCGGGTGTCTCGGTCTTCGTCGGCTCGGGCGCCTCGGTCGGCTCCGGCGCTTCGGTCGCGGACGGCTTCACGGACGGCTTCACGGACGACGTGGGCTCGGACGTCGATCCGCTCTCGTCCGATTCCTCCGTCGGCTCCTCGGTGGCCTCCGCCGTCGGATCAGCCGATTCCGATTCCGATTCCTTGGTGGGCGCCTTTGTCGGCGAATCCGTCTCCGCGGTCGGGTCCGAGGAGTCCTCGTCCTTGGCAGGTGCGGGGTCCGTCTTGTCGGTCTTGTCGGTCTCGGAACCGCCGGTCCCGAACGAAGACTGCGACTGCGATGATCCCGTCGACGACGGCCCGCTGTCGCCGGACTCCTCGGTGGCCGAGGCCACCCCGCCCGTGACGACGATGCCGACGGCCAACGCGACCGCCAATGTTCCAACCCGACCGGCAACCGATCCTGCATGCATGACAAACCTCGTAACCATGGCCCCCGGTACCCGCTGAAGTCCCAATAGTCTCATCTTTCACAGCAATTGACCAGAGAATCTGGTTGGCTGAACCGGATGATCGCCCCCTCGTCCGCGTTCGCCTCGGATAACGCCGCCCCGGCACATCCGCAGGTCATCGACGCTATTGTCGCCGCGAACACGGGGGCGATGCCGTCCTACGCCGACGACGCGGTCACCGGACATGCGGCCGACGCGCTGCGGGCCACCTTCGACTCCCCCGACGCCGACGTGCTGTTCGCGCTCACCGGCACCGGCGCCAATATCGTCGCGCTGGCTGCCGCAGTCCGGCCCTGGGAACAGATCCTGTGCAGCGACATCGCCCACGTCATCGTCGACGAGGCCGGCGGCCTGGTCCGCGTCTCCGGCGCCACCCTGACCGCTCTGCCGAGCAGCGACGGCATCATCGACCCGGGCGAGCTCGACCGGGTGATCACCGCCCGCGGGGTCGTGCATCACTCCCAGCCGCGGATCGTCACCTTGACCCAGTCCACCGAGAACGGGCGGGTCTGGAATCCACCGGCCATCGCCGAGTTCATCACGCACGCCCACGACCTCGGCCTGCTCGTGCACATCGACGGCTCGCGGATCGCCAATGCCACCGCGGCCCTGGGCGTCGCACCGCTGACGGCCACCGGTGATGCCGACATCATCACCGTCGGCGGCACCAAGAACGGTGCGCTGTTCGGCGACGCGGTGCTGGTCCGCCGGGCCGCCGAATTCGACGGAATCCGCTTCGTGCACAAGCAGATCGGTCACCTGGCGAGCAAGCACCGCTTCGTCGCGGCGCAGTTCGCCGCACTGCTCGACGGCGGCCTGTGGCTTCGCCTGGCCGCGCATGCCAACGAAATGGCGGCCCGACTGTCGGGCGGTCTGGTGGACCTCGGCGTCGAGCTGGCCGTGCCCACCGAGGCCAACGAGGTGTTCGTCAACCTGTTCCCCGAGGTGTGTGCCGAACTGTCCCAGCACTATTCGGTACACAAGCCCGATCCGCTGGCGCCCACGGTGCGGTTCGTGTGTTCGTGGTCGACCACCGCCGACGAGGTCGACGACGTGCTTCAGCTATATACGGGGTTGCCGTCGGCACCCAGCGCGTAGCATTCGATGCCCTCGCTGACCCGCACGGCGTCAGCGACCAGGGCGACGGCCACCTTGTTGGCCGCGTTGCGCATGATGTCCAGGGTCAGCTCGACCGCCTGGTCAGGGGTGAAGTGCGCCAGCAGGTCCGCGCCGTCGACCCGCGACGGTGTCCAGATCAGGGCGTCGACGTAGCGCAGCGCTGCCTTGTGGCGCTCGGACAGCCCGGAGTTCTCGTAGTCGTCGATCGCGTCGTAGAGGTCCTCTGTCCCGCCAGCCTCCAGCGCGGATCCCTCCCGCAGCGACTTGCACAGCCGGCAGTTGTGCGCCCTCGCACCTCGCAGCCGGACAGGGCGGCCAGGTCCGGTGGAGCCAACGCCAACAGGCGGTCCAGTTCGGCGATCACGGACCGATTATCGCTCCGCGGGCCGGGCCGGCGCCCGGGTTCAGGAGCACTGAAGGAACACCAGGGGACACCAAGGGACACCAAGGAGACATAGCCTCTCGAGTGCTCGAGCCAGATCGACTCCAGGGCGGTGGAATTCCAGGCGAATCTCTCTATCCGCGACCGTGGTGTATGTCTGAGCCCCGTCGATGACCGGGCTGACACGATGCGCATCGCGGCCACATCGACATGAAGGCAGCCATGACGTGGTACTCGTTGAGGGTGAACGCCGCCGTGGTGTCGATGTCGGCGAGATCGACGTCAGGGCTGTGGCGGTGTCGGTGTCGGCGAGATCGGCATTGAGGCTGCCGCCATGTGAATGTCGACGACATCGACAACCGTGAGGTCGATCTGGCTCGAGCATCGAGAAGGGTGTCCGCCGGAAGCCGCGGCGGCACAACGCCCGACATGCGGAGGCCGACCAGCACCGGCCCAACCAACGATGGCCCGCAAAGCGCCTATTGCGCCTGACTGACCGAGGACATGTGGAAGTCTGGGATCCGCAGCGTCGGCATGGCGGCCCGGTTGAACCAGTCCCCCCACTCGCGCGGCAGCGTCGTCTCCGACACTCCGGCCTCGGTGGCCCGGCGAACCAGATCCAGCGGCGACTCGTTGAACCGGAAGTTGTTCACCGCCCCGGTGACCCGGCCGTCCTCGACCAGATACACCCCGTCGCGGGTCAGACCGGTCAGCAGCAGCGTCGTCGGGTCCACCTCACGGATGTACCACAGGGTGGTCAGCAGCAGGCCGCGCTCGGTGGCGGCCACCATGTCGGCGGTCGACGCCGATCCGCCGGTCATCAGCAGGTTCGAGCACGGCACCGTGACCGGCACCCCGAACTCCCGCGCCGCGGCGCGCGGATACGCCAGTGCGTTGATGACGCCTTCACGGATCCAGTCGACCCGTCCGACATCGAGACCGTTGTCGAACACCGAGACGGTCTCCGACGAACTTCCCACGGCCACAAACGGTTCGCACGCCAGACCCGGGGCGCCGGGGTCGGAGTACAGCGTCAGACCCAGGTCAGTCAGCTTCCCCCCCACCCGCGTTCCGCCACCGGGTGCCGACAATGCGGTGCGACCTTCCTGTGCGCCCCGACCGTCCATGGTCCACATCAGGTAGATCATCATGTCCGACACCGTGGACGGCGGCATGATCGTTTCGTAGCGTCCGGCCGGCAGCTCCACGGTGCGCGCCGCCCAGCCCAGCCGCGTCGACAGATCGGCCAGCAGCGCCTCGGCGTCCACCTCGGTGAACCACGGCGTACTAACCCCGGCCCAGGCACTGGCCCTGTCACGTTTGGCGTTGATCTCCACCGACCCGGTCGGCTGCTCCCATCGCCGCCGCACACCCGTCGACGTCGCCAGGAACGTCGTCTCCACCGTGTGGTGCGCGAAGCCGTACAGCGCATCCGGCCCACGGAACCCGCGCGCCAATTCGGTTGCCAGGGAACCGAACACCTCTGTGCCGGTGCCCGCGATCGGGCCGTCCCAGTCGTCGGGACCCGCGGTGCCGGCGGGCAGCTCGAAGCTGTCACGGGCCGCCGGGGCCGACCGGGCGGCCGCCTGTGAGGCCGCCACCAGTTCGGGCAACATCGCCGGATCGACCTCGGTGGTCTCCAGCGATACCACGTGCGCGCTATCACCCTGGCGCACAATGGAAATAACTGTCGTCGACCGGCTGAAGGACACCCCGTTTGTGGTCATCGAGTTGCCCGCCCAGCGCAGCGACGCCTCGGCGTGATCGCTGACCAGCACGATGGTCTCCACGGCGCCGGCCGCTTCGAGAACCAGGTCGACGACCTGCTGTGCGGGAATCATTCAGTGACCCCCTTCCGCACGAGTGTTGAGCACGTTGACTCTTCGGAACAACGCCGACGGGCAGCCGTGACTGACGGCCGCCACCTGACCGGGCTGCGCCTTGCCGCAGTTGAACGCCCCGCCCAATCGCCACGTCGATGCGCCACCAACGGCCTCCATCGAGTTCCAGAAGTCGGTCGTCGTCGCCTGGTAGGCGACATCGCGCAACTGGCCGACCAGCCGGCCGTCGCGGATCCGGAAGAACCGCTGCCCGGTGAACTGGAAGTTGTAGCGCTGCATGTCGATCGACCACGACTTGTCGCCGACGATGTAGATCCCGTCCTCGACGCGGCCGATCAGATCGGCCGTGGAGATGTCCTCCGGCGAGGGCTGCAAGGACACGTTGGCCATCCGCTGGATCGGCACGTGATGCGGCGAATCGGCATAGGAGCAGCCGTTGGAGCGCGCCACGGCGGAGTCGTGGAACAACCTGCGAGCGAACACCCGGTCCAGCTGGTAGCCGACGAATATCCCGTCGCGGACCAGGTCCCAGCTCTGCGCGGCCACCCCTTCGTCGTCGTAACCGATTGTGGCCAAGCCGTATTCGACGGTCCGGTCGGCGGTCACATTCATCACCGGGGAGCCGTAGCGCATCGTCCCCAGCTTGTCCGGCGTCGCGAACGACGTCCCGGCGTAGGCGGCCTCGTAGCCGATTGCACGGTCGTATTCGGTTGCGTGCCCGATGGATTCGTGGATCGTCAACCACAGATTGGTCGGGTCTATCACCAGATCGGTCGGGCCTGCGGTCACGCTGGGCGCCTTGGCCTTCTCGGCCAGCAGCTCGGGCAGCTCCCGCAGCTCGGCGGACCAGTCCCACACGTCGTCGCCGGCAACCGCCTCCCAACCGCGTCCCATCGGCGGACACAGAGTGCGCATCGACTCGAAGCTGCCCTCGGCGGCGTTGACGGCCACCGCGTCGAACACCGGATGCATCCGCACCCGCTGCTGGGTGATCGACGATCCGAAGGTGTCGGCGTAGAACACCTGCTCCTTCACCGCGTTCAGCGAGCTGGTCACGTGATCCACGCCGTCGGCGGCCAGCAACCGGCCGCCATACTCGTCGAGCACCGCGATCTTGTCGGCCGTCGGGATGGCGAACGGGTCGACCCGGTAGCGGGACACCCAGGCGACGTCACGGTAGACGGATTCGTCGGCCAGTGCGATGGGCTCGGCGTTCAGCGGTGCCAGCGTGCGGGCCACCTGCACGGCACGCCGCGCGGTGTCGGCGGCGATTCCGGTGGACAGCTCCGCGTGCGAGGCGAATCCCCAGGTGCCGTCAACGATCACCCGCACCGCCAGACCGACCTGCGTGGTGGTGACCGCGGTCTCGAGATCGCCGTCGCGGATCTGGATGGTCTCGTTGACGATGCGGTGCACCCGCAGGTCGGCGTACTGCGCCCCGTCGGCCAGTGCCGCGGACAGCGCGGCGTCGGCCAGTTCATGACGGGGCAGGCTGAGGAAGGCGGGATCCACGTCGGCGATCACGGATCCCTACCGTAGCGGTCGGATCAGGCGCGTGCGCCCGCGTGCAACCCGAAGGGCACCGCACCGACGACCGTGACGGTCTGCAGCGATCCCGTCGGCAGCTCGTATTTGCGCCGTTCCCCGACCCGGGCGTCATTGATCGCCGCGCCCAGCGGAGAGGCGATCGAATACACCTCGATGTCGCCGTAGTCGGCCTCGCGGGCACCGAGGAGGAACGTCTCCGTATCCCCGTCGTCGAACATCACCGTCACGACCATTCCCGGTTCGGCCACGCCGTCGTTGGGCGGATCCTCCCCGACCACCGCGTCGACGAGCATCTCGTGGATCTGCTGGATGCGGCCCTGCTGGGCGCGGCGCACGGCAATGGCGTTCGGGTCGTCCGGGGTAGAGGTGTCCAGGTAGCGGCGCAACGCGTCGAGTTCCTGCCGCAGGCGGTCGTAGGCAGTCGGCGTCAACCAGATGGCCATGGTGGTTCTCCTGTCGGGAGGACTTGCTGTCAGGGGCGGGCTGGAGGGCTGGCGCCGCCCCTGACAGCCGGAGTGAAGCTGGTCCCGCCATCGTGGCAGGGACATCGAGTCCCCAGTTTGTGGAATCCGACAATCTGAGGATCAAGAATTATCGGATTGCGGCAATGCCGCCAGTTCGATCATCAAGGCCACCCGTTTGCGGCCGTCGGCGAGGTCCACGGAGCTGACCTCGGCCATCTTGCGGAGTCGATAGCGCACGGTGTTCTCGTGCACACCGAGTGTCGCTCCCGCGCGCACCGGATCGCCCTGCGCCTCCAGCCAGGCCCGCAGCGTCGCGACGTACGGCGTTCCATAGGCCTGGTCGTGGCGCCGGAGTTCCGCGATCGGACCGCGCGACGGCCCGCGGCCCGAACCGGCGACCGTGCGCAGCCGCTGCAACAGCACGTCGTCCCAGGACTCGTCGTAGGCCGGCGGCTCGGCGTCGGAGTCCAGCTCGTGCAACGCCAGGCACTCGTCGGCTTCCCGGCGAGCGGATGCCAACTCCCCGGCGCCGGCCGGCCCGCTGATGCCGGCCACGACGGCGGTGCCGCGCGGTAGCCCGTCGCGCAGCGCGCCGACCCATCGCCGGGCCGCGTCCGCATCGTCACAGGGCAACACGGTGTAGACGGTGTTGCCGGCCAGTGCGGTGCGGCCGGGGCGGGACCAGCCGAACCCGGATGTCGCGCGTTCGAACACCACCAGCAGGGCGGTGTGCGGTTCGCTCTGCAGACGGGCGCGCAGGGCGATCACCCGCAGCGGGCCGC
>JAKIXW010000115.1 GCA_022708865.1 Acidobacteriota bacterium | reverse complement strand
CCCGCCCACCGTTCCCGCGTCGGCGGCCCCGCCCGCCATTCCTGCACCGGTTTTGCCACTGTTGTCCACGCCGCAGGTTCCGCCCGTGTCACCAATTCCCCTGGACACCTACGGTTCTGGACTCCAGCAACCGCCGGTCGCACCCATGCCGCCCCCTGCGTCCCTTCCGTCGATGCCCACGCCCGACCTGGGTGGCGGCACGCCGACCATGCCGCACTTCGCATCCGAGGAGCTCGGGACACCCGAGAAGCCTGCGCCCGAATCTCACGGTGACAGCGAGAAGCCCGAACCGGATAAGCCCGAGCCGGATAAGCCCGAATCCGAACCGTCCCCCGAGACCCCGCCCGACGCCGCACCGGAACTACCTGTCCCACCACCGGAACCGGCCCCTGTACCCGCGCCGCAGCCCGCCCCGGAGCCGCACCCGTCCGCCACCCCGTGCGAGATCGCCGCCGACCAACTCCCGCAGGTCGGCAGCTGATCAGTGGGTGAGGGTCTGCAGCTCTTCGACGAAGGCCAGCGACTCCCGATCGTTGGTGCCGAGCGGATGGACCAGCATGGTGGTCACGCCGGCCTCGGCGTAGGCGGCCAGGCGTTCCGCGACGAACCCCCGCGAGCCCACCAGCGACACGTGCCGAACCAGGTCGTCCGGAACCGCCTCCACCGCTTCCTGTTTGCGCCCGGCAAGGTACAGGTCCTGGATCCGATCGGCGGCTTCGCCGAAGCCGTAGCGGGTCGCCAGCGCGTGGTAGAAGTTCTTGCCCCGGGCGCCCATCCCGCCCAGGTAGAGGGCCAGTTGGGGTTTCGCCCAGGCCAGCCGGTCGTCCACGTTCTCGCCGACGGCCAGGCTGGCGGACACCATGATGTCCAGCGGGCCCAGCTGCGGATCGCGTTTGGCCGCGCCGGCCCGCAGCGCGTCGCCCCACACCTGATGGGCCTTCTCGGGATAGAAGAACACCGGTTGCCAGCCCTCGGCGATCTCCGCGGTGAGTTCGACATTCTGCGGACCAAGTGCGGCAATCGTGATCGGAATTCGTTCGCGCACAGGATGATTGATTAGCCGAAGGGGCTTGCCCAACCCGGTGCCGCGGTCGGCGGGCAGGGGGATCTGGTAGTGCTTGCCGGAGTGCTGGACGCGCTCGCGCCGCCAGACCTGCCGGCAGATGTCGACCACCTCGCGGGTGCGTCCCATCGGTGCATCGAACGGGACGCCGTGGAAGCCCTCCATGACCTGCGGCCCGGAGGTTCCGATGCCCAGCCGGAACCGGCCGTCGGAGACGTAGTCCAGCCCGGCGGCGGTCATTGCCAATAGCGTTGGCGTCCGCACGTAGATGGGGACGACGCCGGTGCCCAGTTCGATCGTGTCGGTCTTGGCGGCGAGGTAGCCGAGCTGGCTGACGGCATCATAGGAATAGGCCTCGGCCACCAGGGCGATATCGACGCCCACCTTCTCGAACTCGACGACCTGCTCGGCGGCGTCCTTGAACCCGCCCGCGTAACTGAGGAAGATGCCGGTGCGCATTCCAGGGTTATACCTCAACCGGTTGGTTGGGAAATAGGGGGTGTGGTTTGACTCACCCCACCGGGGTTCGGTGCGCGATGATATCTGGTGTGACACCGACGGGCGGTTCCCCCCGGCAGGGTCCCGGTCGGCCTGCTGGGGTGGACAGCCACGACACCCGGCAGCGGGTGATCGACGCTGCGTGCCTGTGCTTCGCCCGATATGGCTACGGTCCGTCGACCAACAACCTGATCGCTCGATCGGCAGGGGTCACCGCAGGCTCGGTCTACTACCACTTCCGCAGCAAACGGACCCTTTTCGCGGCGGTCTACGACCACGTCTACGGCGGGCTGTTCGCCCGGTCGAGCCATCTGATGACGACCGACATCTCGCACCGCGACCTGCTGGCCGCCCTGATGCGGATCACGACCACATTCAATCACGAATCACCAAGCGCGGCAGCGTTCTTCGTGGCCGCGGCCATCGACGCGCAGCGGCACAGCGAGCTGGCGGAGATTTACCGCAAAGGGGCCGACCGGGTCAGCGGCACGATCATCGCGGTCATCGAACGCGGTCAGGCGGCGGGCCTGACACCCAAGGACGTCGACCCGGTGTTGATGGCGCGGTTGATGAGGGCCGTGATCTTCGGTTTCTCGCAACTCACCACGAGCACCTCCGTGGCGGACAACGACGCGATCATCGGCCTGTTCGAGTCCGAATTCCTCGACCTACCGTCGCAGTAACGCGACCAATTTCTCCTCCGGTGGCACCGACGCCTCGTCCGGGTCGACGGCATCGGTGTGGGGCAGGTGCACCTCGGGATCGGCGAACTGCCGGTACTCCTTGTCGCCGGTCAACACGTGGAGCAGGAAGCCGGTCAGAAGTGGCCGCACGGTGCGCTGGGTGCTCCGGTCCGAGCCGCCCAGCCCGACGAACTTCGACAAGCGGCGATTCTCCGGCAACCCGGTGGCCTCGGACTTGCTGACCGTGCGCAGGACGGCGCCGGGCCAGGCGCGGGCCAGCTCCAGGGCGTTGAACCGGACGTTGGCGGCGTCATCGGGTGCGCCGATCACCAGGCCGGGCAGTGTCAGCGTCGCTGCGGGCTCCTCCGCGGCCGGCCGGGTGGTGGCCGGGAAGAGGGCGGCCACCCCGCGCAGCCGGCTGCCCAGGCCGGCGGCGGTGAACACGGCGGCCGACGCCCCGAACCCGTGCCCGGCGACGGCCAGCTTGCCGGGGTGCACGCTGATCCGGCCAGGGCCCAGCCGCACGCCGGTGATGATGTCGAGCGTCGTGCCGAGGTCGAAGGCCAGGTTCAGGACGGATGGGGCGATGCCCCGCTCGGTGTCCGGTGCGGCCGCCACGATGCCCCACGACGCGAGATGTTCCAGCGTTCCGGCGTAGCCGGCCGCCGATGTGACCCAATCGTGGCCGAAGGCGATGCCGGGCAGTCCGAGGCCGTCCTCGGGGGTGTAGACGACGCCCGGTTGCCCGGCGAATGCCAGGTCACCGCGTAGGACGCGGTGCGGACCCGGCCTGGACAGGGCGGCGACGAGCTTCTTGATGGCGGCCACCGCACGACCGTAGCTCAGCGGCTGTTGGTCCGGAGCTGCACTAGGCTGGTTCACCATGTGCGGAATCGTCGGCTACGTGGGGCAGCGCAACGCCCGCGACGTTGTCGTCGACGCGCTGCGCCGGATGGAGTACCGCGGATACGACTCGTCGGGCATGGCCGTCCTGGACGGCACGGGCGGGATGACGGTGCGCCGACGGGCCGGACGGCTGGCCAACCTCGAGGAGGCGCTGGCGCTCACCGACCCGCTGGACCTGCAGGGCGGTACCGGTATCGGGCACACCCGGTGGGCCACGCACGGACGGCCGACGGATCGCAACGCCCACCCGCACCGGGATGCGTCCGGGCGCTTTGCCGTCGTGCACAACGGCATCATCGAGAACTTCGCCGCCCTGCGCGCTGAGCTGGAGGCCGACGGGGTGGAGTTCGCCAGCGACACCGACAGTGAGGTCGCCGTCCATCTGGTGGCCCGTGCGTTCCGCAGCGGCGAGACGGCCGGAAATTTCGTGGGCTCGGTGCTGGCGGTCCTGCGCCGGCTCGAGGGCCATTTCACCCTCGTCTTCGCCTTCGCCGACGAGCCGGGCACGGTGGTCGCCGCCCGCCGGTCCACCCCGTTGGTGGTCGGGATCGGTGAGGGCGAGATGTTCATCGGTTCGGATGTCGCGGCGTTCATCGAGTACACCCGGGAGGCCGTCGAACTCGGTCAGGACCAGGCTGTCGTGATCACCGCCGACGACTACCGGATCCTGGGTTTCGACGGCACCCCTGGCGACGCCGATGCTCGGGTTTTCCATATCGACTGGGATCTGTCGGCCGCGCAGAAGGGCGGTTACGACTTCTTCATGCTCAAGGAGATCGCCGAGCAGCCCGCGGCCGTCGCCGACACACTGCTCGGGCATTTCGTGGACGGCCGCATCGTCCTCGACGAGCAGCGGCTGTCCGATCAGGAACTCCGCGAGGTGGACAAGGTCTTCATCGTGGCGTGCGGGACGGCGTATCACTCCGGGATGCTGGCCAAGTACGCCATCGAACACTGGACACGGTTGCCCGTCGAGGTCGAGCTGGCCAGCGAGTTCCGCTACCGCGACCCGGTCCTGGATCGCAGCACCCTGGTGGTCGCCATCAGTCAGTCCGGCGAGACGGCCGACACCCTCGAGGCGGTCCGGCACGCCAAGGGCCAGAAGGCCAAGGTGCTGGCGATCTGCAACACGAACGGCAGCCAGATACCCCGGGAGTGCGATGCGGTGCTCTACACCCGCGCCGGACCGGAGATCGGGGTGGCTGCCACCAAGACGTTCCTGGCGCAGATCGCGGCAAACTACGTCGTCGGCCTGGCGCTGGCGCAGGCCCGTGGCACGAAGTATCCCGACGAGGTGGCCCGCGAATACCGGGAACTCGAGGCGATGCCGGACCTGGTATCCGACGTTCTGACCCGGATGGCTCCGGTCGAGGCTCTCGCCGAGCGGTTCGCCCGATCCGATGCGGTGCTCTTCCTCGGCCGCCACGTCGGGTATCCGGTGGCGCTCGAGGGTGCGCTCAAGCTCAAGGAACTCGCGTATATGCACGCCGAGGGGTTCGCCGCCGGTGAGCTCAAGCACGGCCCGATCGCGCTGATCGAGGAGGGTCTGCCGGTGTTCGTGGTGATGCCGTCGCCGAAGGGTTCGGCGCTGCTGCACTCCAAGCTGCTGTCCAATATCCGCGAGATCCAGGCCCGCGGTGCGGTGACCGTGGTGATCGCCGAGGAGGGCGACGACACCGTCCGGCCGTACGCCGATCACCTCATCGAAATTCCTTCGGTGTCAACGCTTTTCCAGCCCTTGCTATCCACCGTTCCGCTGCAGGTGTTCTCGGCGGCGGTGGCGCGGGCACGCGGCTACGACGTGGACAAGCCGCGTAACCTGGCCAAGTCCGTCACCGTCGAATAAGCACCGTCGAGTAGCTCAGCCCCCGACCGCTTGGATGTAACCCCATAGCGCCATCAGGCAGCTCAGGGCGCAGATACCCAGCGTGCCCACCGCGAACGGCCACGCCGATTCGCGACGGACCAGGCGGACGATCGTCAGCCCGCTGCCCACGACGGCGATCAGCGCCGCAACGCCCAGGCCGGTCATGATGGCCGTGACCCCGGCATCGATGTGGCACGTCGCGGGCGGGCAGTAGTCGGTGAAAGCCAACATCATCAGACCCATGAAGCCCGCCCCGGCGGTGCCCAGCACGGTCACGATCATGGCGACGATGGAGATGGTCAGATCCGCCGCCGCGATGGGGGGCTTGGGCGGGGGCGCATAGCCGGGCGGCGGATAACCGTAATTCATGGTGCTGATCGTAAGGTGTGCCGAGCGTGCGCCGGAACCGTACGAACCGCCAGCGAACGCCAATATTGGATCGAGAAGTACGCTCGACCCATTGAACCGACTCTGCTAGCTAACTAGTGGAGGTGGCAGCAACGGAAGCCGCAAGCGTCAATTTTCCCAGATCAACTGTTGATATTTTCTTACCCGTAAGTAAGATCTGCCATGGTCATGAAGTTCTGGCAAGGTCGGTCGGGGAGATGATGGTTAGTATTGCTCCGCAGGGAACCGATGGGTGGCAACCATTGCACGTTGACGGTCGCCACATTCTCGGCGAGGCTCGCCTCAGCATTCGCGGACTCGACTACCGGTTCGTCCGAGAGCGCGTCAGCACACCGACGCGCTGGCAATTCAACGAACCGCACCACACGTTCGTCGTGCACCACGCCGGACGTCTGCGGACCATGCGTTTCGAGTACGAGGACGGCCCGCGCGGAACGCTCACCCTGCAACCCGGTGACATCTGGGTGATTCCCGCCGGTCACCGCTGTGGCGCGGTGCTGGTCGGCGATTCCATCGAGTACGTCCAACTCACCGTGGCCGAGCGGGTGCTGGGCCACGGCCAGCTGCGTCCGGGTCTCGGATTCAACGATCCGCTGGTGCACGAGTCGGTGAAGCGGCTGAGCTCCCTGGTGACGCGCAGCGACGTCACGGGTCTGCTGATGCGGGAGAGCATCGGCGAGGCGATCCGGCTGCATCTGCGTGATCAGTACACGGTGGATCGCCCCGAGGTCAGCGGTACGCCGCGGCGGCTGACGGCCCGCAGTCGACGCCTCATCGCGGAACACCTGAAGGATGAACTCGCCTCCGACATCAGCCTGGAGCGCCTGGCCGAACTGGCCAAGATGCCGGTCAGCGCGTTCGTCACCGCATTCACGGCCACCTTCGGCGACACCCCGTACCAATATGTGCTCAACCGGCGGATCGACGAGGCGCAACGCCTGCTCGAGACCACCGAGATGCCGATCCGGGACGTCGGTGCCTCCGTCGGCTTCTCCACGCCGAGCCATTTCGCGTCCACGTTCCGGCACCGCGTCGGGGTCACACCCAGCCAGTACCGGTCCAACGCCCGCAACTGATCTCTACGCTTGGTGCCGATGCGGCACTACTACTCCGGTCAGCAGATCCGTGATGCGGAAGCACCGCTGCTGGCCGCGCTCCCCGACGGTGCGCTCATGCGGCGCGCCGCCTGGCCCCTGGGCGTCGCGATCGCCGAGGAGTTGCGCCGCCGGTCCGGCGGGGTGGCGGGCCGCCGGATCTGTGCCGTGGTCGGATCGGGCGACAACGGCGGCGACGCTCTGTGGGCCGCCACCTTCGTGCGCCGGCGCGGCGCTGCGGCCGACGCGGTCCTGCTGGACCCGGCCCGTGCCCATCCCGCCGCCCGGGCGGCATTCCGCCGGGCCGGCGGCCGTGAGGTGGCCGCGGTAGCACCGGGCACCGATCTCGTGATCGACGGCGTCGTCGGTATTTCGGGTAGCGGCCCGCTGCGCCCCGCGGCCGCCGCGGTGTTCGCGGCTCCCCAGGCCGTCCACGTTCCCGTCGTCTCCGTCGACCTGCCCAGCGGTGTCGACGTCCTGACGGGCGCCGTCACGGGCCCCGCGGTGCGCCCCGTGCTGACGGTGACCTTCGGTGGGCTCAAACCCGTGCACGCGCTGGCCGACTGCGGCCGCGTCCGCCTCGTCGACATCGGCCTGGACCTGCCGGCCACCGACCTGCTGGGGTTCGACGCCGCCGACGTCGCCGCGCGCTGGCTGCTGCCGGGGCCGCGCGATGATAAGTACAGCCAGGGCGTGACGGGCATACTCGCCGGTTCCGACGGTTATCCGGGGGCTGCGGTGCTGTCCACGGGCGCGGCCGTGGCCACCCACTCCGGAATGGTCCGGTACGTGGGAAGTGCTGCGGCGCAGGTTGTTTCGCACTGGCCCGAGGTGGTGGCGGCGCCCCGGCCGGAGGTGGCCGGCCGGGTGCAGGCCTGGGTGATCGGCCCCGGGTTGGGCACCGGGCACGCCGAGTCGGCGACGCTGCGCGCGGTGCTGGCCACCGACCTGCCCGTGATCGTCGACGCGGATGCGCTGACCACCCTGTCCCGGCACCCCCACCTGGTCCGGTCCCGCGCCGCGCCGACGGTCCTCACTCCGCATGCCGGTGAGTTCGAGCGGCTGGCCGGCCATCCGCCCGGCGATGACCGGGTGGGCGCCGCCCGCGCACTGGCCGACGACCTGGGTGCCACCGTCCTGCTCAAGGGCAACGTCACCGTCATCGCCGATCCCGGCGGGCCGGTGTACCTCAACCCCGCGGGCGCGGCATGGGCGGCCACCGCCGGATCCGGCGACGTGCTCTCCGGGATCATCGGCGCCCTGCTGTCGGCGGGCCGCCGAGGTGGCCGCTCACGATCCGGGTCCGGCGCCGGTGCCGACGTCGGCGTCACGCATCCTGCATCATCTGCGCGCGGCGATCGCCGAAATTCTGTAGAAGGGTTCTCATGCCGAACATTTCTCGTCACTCGTCGATCACCCCCGCCTACACCGGACGCATGTCGACCACGCCGGTGCCCGCACTCCGGCTACCCGATGAATGCATGGAACCGGTGTCGGCCTACCGGTTCATCCACGACGAGCTGATGCTCGACGGCAGTTCGCGGCTCAACCTGGCGACCTTCGTGACCACCTGGATGGATCCCGAGGCCCAGGAACTGATGGCCGAGACGTTCGACAAGAACATGATCGACAAGGACGAGTATCCGGTCACCGCGGCCATCGAGCAGCGCTGCGTGTCCATGGTGGCCGACCTGTTCCACGCCGAGAATCTGCGCGACGACGATCCGGCGGCGGCGGTCGGGGTGTCCACCGTCGGGTCCAGCGAGGCGGTGATGCTGGCCGGTCTGGCGATGAAGTGGCGCTGGCGGGCCCGGGTCGGCGACTGGCAGAAGCGCACACCCAATCTGGTGATGGGATCCAACGTCCAGGTGGTGTGGGAGAAGTTCTGCCGGTACTTCGATGTCGAACCGCGCTACCTGCCGATGGCCGAGGGCCGCTACGTGATCACCCCGGAACAGGTGGTCGACGCCGTCGACGAGGACACCATCGGGGTGGTGGCCATCGTCGGGACGACGTTCACCGGCGAGCTCGAGCCCGTCGCCGAAATCTGTGCGGCACTGGACAAGTTGGCCCGCACCAAGGGCAAGCCGGATGTGCCGGTGCACGTGGACGCCGCCAGCGGCGGCTTCGTGGTGCCGTTCCTGCATCCGGAACTGATGTGGGATTTCCGGTTGCCGCGCGTGGTGTCCATCAACGTGAGCGGGCACAAGTACGGGCTGACGTATCCGGGCATCGGTTTCGTGGTGTGGCGCAATTCCGAACAGCTGCCCGAGGAACTGGTGTTCCGGGTCAACTACCTCGGCGGTGACATGCCGACCTTCACGCTGAACTTCTCCCGGCCGGGCAATCAGGTGGTCGGGCAGTACTACAACTTCCTGCGGCTGGGCCGGGAGGGCTTTACGTCGGTCATGCGGTGTCTGTCCGAGACGGCGCAGTGGCTGGCGCATCAGCTGACCGCCATGCCGATCTTCGAGGTGATCTCCGACGGCTCGGCGATCCCGGTGGTCTCCTTCCGGCTGACCGGCGATCCCGGTTACACGGTGTTCGACATCTCTGCGCTGCTGCGCGGCTACGGCTGGCAGGTGCCCGCGTACACCATGCCGGACGGCGCTACCGACGTGGCCGTGCTGCGGGTCGTGGTCCGCGAAGGCTTTTCGGCGAACCTGGCCCGCGCGCTGCACGACGATCTGGTCGAGGTGCTGGGCAAGCTGGACAAACTGCCGGTCGGTGGGTTCGCCACCGAGGAGCATTTCGCCCACTGACCTCCCACCTGGGACACTGGACGGCGGTGACTAGAACCGTGAATCAGCCCCTGACCGTGCCCACCGCGGAGGTCGACCTCGACGCGATCGGGCACAACGTGCGGATCCTGCGCGAGCACGCCGGATCCGCGCAGGTGATGGCCGTCGTCAAGGCCGACGGCTACGGCCATGGGGCCGTCGAGGCGGCCCGTGCCGCCCTCGCGGCCGGGGCCGCCGAACTCGGCGTGGCGACGGTCGGCGAGGCGCTGGAACTGCGTCGGGCCGGGATCACCGCGCCGGTGCTGGCGTGGCTGCATCCGCCGGGTACCGAATTCGCCGAGGCGCTGGCTGCCGATGTCCAGGTTGCGGTGTCCTCGGTCGGTCAGCTCGACGCGGTGCTCGTCGGGGCCCGCGAGACGGGCGTGCCCGCCACGGTGTCGGTCAAGATCGACACCGGCCTGAACCGCAACGGCGTCGCCGCGGCCGACTATCCCGAGGTGATCGCGGCCATGGGCCGTGCCGTCACCGAGGGTGCCGTCCGGGCCCGCGGCCTGATGTCGCACCTGTCGCACGGTGACGAGCCCGACCACCCCAACAACGATCGGCAGGCGGGTCTGCTGCGCGAGGCGCTGGCCACGGCGCGCCGGGGCGGCGTTCCGTTCGAGATCGCCCACCTGGCCAACTCGCCGGCGACGCTGGGCCGGCCGGACCTGGCATTCGACCTGGTGCGGCCCGGGGTGGCGGTGTACGGCCTCGACCCTCTGGAGGGGCGCGGCGGGTTCGGCCTGATTCCCGCGATGACGCTGAAAGCGCCTGTGCTGTCGGTGAAGTCGGTGCATGTCGGTGACGGGGTGTCCTACGGACACGACTGGAATGCGCCCGGTGACGGCTCCGTGGCACTGATCCCGCTGGGGTACGCCGACGGGGTCTTCCGCGTGCTGTCCGGCCGGATCGACGTGGCGATCAACGGACGGCGCTACCGCAACGTCGGGCGGATCTGCATGGACCAGTTCGTCGTCGACCTGGGACCCGGCGGTGTCGACGTCAGAGCCGGCGACACCGCGGTGCTGTTCGGGCCCGGGATCGCAGGTGAACCGACTGCGCAGGACTGGGCGGACCTGCTCGGCACCATCCATTACGAAGTCGTGACCTCGCCGCGCTGCCGAGTGGTGCGCACCTACCGGGGCGCCAATGCCTGAGGGTGGACAGCGGAGACGCCGATGGCTGGCCGGCGCCGCCGGGCTGTCGACGGTCGGCGCGGTCGCCGGGAGCACGGCGGCCCGATCGATGACGCGGCGCGTCACGGTCGAAGATGCTTACGCCGGTGAGGATTTCGGATTGATCGATGGTGATCGGGGATGTGTGGTCACCACGCCCGACGGCGTCGACCTGGTGGTCCGTGAAGTGGGGCCGGTCGACGCACCCGTCACCGTCGTGTTCGCGCACGGCTTCTGTAACAACATGGGCGCCTTCCATTTCCAGCGCCGCGAGCTGTCCCGGGTCTGGGGCGATCAGGTCCGGATGGTGTTCTACGACCAGCGTGGCCACGGCAGGTCCAGTTCGGCGGCGCCGCGGACCTATACGGTCGCGCAGCTGGGCTGCGACCTCGAGACCGTGCTCGCTGTCATGGCCCCCCGGGGCTCGGTGATCCTGGTCGGACATTCGATGGGCGGGATGACGGTACTCTCGCACGCTCGGCAGTTCCCCCGCCGGTACGGCACCGGCATCGTCGGTTCCGCACTCATTTCCTCCGCGGCCGAGGGTCTTTCGCGGTCACCGCTGGGGGAGATCCTGCAGAATCCGGCGCTCGAGGCGGCCCGGTTCGCCACCCGCTACGCACCGAATCTGTTGCAGCGCGGCCGCGGTGCGGTGCGCTCGGTGCTCGCGCCGGTGCTGCAGGCCGCGTCCTTCGGCGACGCCGCCGTCAGCCCCACCGTGGCGCGGTACTGCGATCAGATGATCCATGACACCCCCATCACCACGATGGTCGGATTCCTGCACGCCCTCGGCGTGCACAACGAGACCGGCGGACTGCCGGTGCTGGCGAAGATGCCGACCTTGGTGGTCTGCGGTTCGGCGGACAACCTGACCACCCTCGAACATTCCGAGGAGATGGCTGCCGCGTTGCCCCGGTCCGAGCTGGTGATCGTCGGTGGCGCCGGGCACTTGGTGCAGCTCGAGCAGCCCGAACCCGTCAACGCGGCGCTGCTGCGGCTGGTCGAGCGGTCCACCCCCAACAAGCTGGTGGCCATGGCGCGGCGGTTGCGTGGTGGC
>JAKIXW010000114.1 GCA_022708865.1 Acidobacteriota bacterium | reverse complement strand
GCCTGCTCTCGGCGAACTGGGAGGCCTCCCACGAGTGCAAGGTCGAATACCGCACCGCCGAGAATCTCAACAAACAGATCTTCGTCGCCCGGCTCGAGCCCTCGACGGGTGACGATCTGACCTCGGAGTGGCAGCGCAGCGACATGTTCGGATCGGGTGCGATGACGTCCATCGCGCTCGATTCCGGTGCGCCGGTGCAGTTCTCGACGGCCGGGCTCTATCGGTTGCGCGACGGCATCCTGGGCGCGGGTATCGGGGCGGAGGCGTTCGTGTGGCCGCCGCCGGGCGATCCCGATCGCGCCCCCTACCGCGGCTGGGCGCCGCTGGAGGAGGCCGACGCCGCGGTCTTCTTCGGTCGGGACTCCGAGATCCTGCGGGCCCTCGACGTGCTGCGCGGGATGCGCCGCTCCGAGGTCAACTCCCTGTTCGTCGTGCTCGGCCCGTCCGGCACCGGCAAGTCGTCCTTCCTGCGTGCCGGCTTGCTGCCCCGGCTGCGCCGGGAGGACCGCCGCTTCGTGGTCTGCGACATCGTTCGGCCCGAACGCAACGCGCTGATCGGCGAATCCGGTCTGGCACAGGCCATCGTCGGAACCCGGCGGGCGTTCGGCATGAGCGTGCCCAGCCTGGGCGACGTCAAGGCGGCCTGTCTGTCCGCCGATGCCGACCGGATCGCCGGATGGCTCGACGACGTCCGCGACCAGGCCGCGAAGCTGCTGCTCGACCGCGACGACGAGGAGGCCGCCGGAGACTCCACCGATGCCCCGACGCTGGTACTGCCCCTCGATCAGGCCGAGGAGCTGTTCTCGGCCGACGCCGGAGAGAACGCCGAGACGTTCTTGACGCTGCTGGCCGCCGTGGCCCGGCGGTGCAACCAGGGCGGCGTCGGGTTCCTGGTCGCCGCGACCATCCGCACCGACCGCTACGAGGTGATGCAGACCCACCCGGCGCTGGCCGGGATGGCCGCGGTGTTGTTCGACGAACTCAAGCCGATGCCGCCGACCCAGTTCAAGGAGGTGATCGTCGGGCCCGCCGAGCGTGCCTCCGAAAGCGCTGTGCCACTGCGGGTGTCACCCGATCTTGTGGACCGGCTGCTGGCTGATGCGGGTCACGGTGCCGACACCCTGCCGATGCTCGCGCTGACGCTGTCGCGCCTGTACACCGATTACGGCAGCACCGGGGAGCTGACGGTCGCGCAGTACGAGACGCTGGGCGGGATGCGCCGCGTGGTGCAGACCGAGATCGACGAGGTGCTCTCCGGCGACCCCGAGCGCCGCGCCGGGGAGTTGGCGGCGCTGCGTGCGGCATTCATCCCCTGGCTGGCGACGGTGAACCCGGACAACGATCAGCCGATGCGCCGGGTGGCCCGCTTCGCCGACCTGCCGCCCGAGAGCCGGCCCCTGGTCGATGCGCTGGTGTCGAAACGCTTGATGGTCAAGGACATTCGCGACGGTCAGACGGTCGTTGAGGTCGCGCTCGAGAGCCTGCTGCGGCAGTGGGACGAACTGGCCGGCTGGCTGCGGGAGGAGCGCAAGCGCCTCAAGGACGCCGACGATGTGGAGCGGGCGGCGGGATCGTGGGCGGCCAACGACGGCGACCCGGCCTGGTTGCTGTCCGGCACCCGTCTCGCCGAGGCGGAGGCCCTGTCGGCCGCGCCCGGGTTCCAGCAGCGCCTGACGGGCTCGGCGGACTATCTGAGCGCATCCAGGCAGGCCGAGGATCATCGGTTGGGGGAGATCGAGGAGCAGCGCCAGGCCGAGATCCGCAACGCCCAGGAGCGCCAGGCCACCGCCGAAGCGCACGCAACGACCCTGCGCAAACGTTCCCGGGTGCTGCGCGCGATGGTGGCGCTGACCGGCGTGGTCGCGCTGGTGGCGGTGCTTGCCGGGGTGAGTTTCTTCCGCGCCAGCGGTCAGGCGCAGAGCCGGTTCGAGGAAGCGACCGCACAACGGTTGGTCACCGAGGCCACCGCGATGCTCGACGGCAGCCGTCCCGGTGGGGACGCGCAGGCCTTCCAGCAGTTGCTCGCCGCCCGCCGGATCGCGTCGTCGCCGGACGATGCGGCGATCTACAACGCGGCGACGAAGACCGTCGACACGGTCAAGATCATCAACACCCCCGACTTCGTCAACGGGATCGCCGTGAGCCCCGACGGCGCCGAGGTGGCCTCCGCCGGGCGCGACGGCGCCATCCGTATCTGGGAGCTCAGCACGGGCCGCCCGGTGGGCGAGCCGCTGACCGGACACGACGGCGCGGTCTGGAGCGTGGCGTTCAGCCCGGACGGCAAGATGCTCGCGTCCGCCGGGGACGACCACACGGTGCGGCGCTGGGACACGGCTTCGCACCAGCAGATCGGCGACCCGATGACCGGCCACGACGACGTGGTGCGCAGCGTCGCGTTCAGCCCCGACGGCGCGATGTTGGTCTCCGGCAGCTTCGACCGGACGGCACGGCTGTGGGACGCCCGACGCGGGACGCCGGTCGGAAACCCGCTGCGCGGTCACCACGGCTGGGTGTTCGCCGTCGCGTTCAGCCCGGACGGCCGCCGGGTCGCCACCGGCGGCTACGACCACACCGTGGGCGTATGGGACGTCGCCACCGGCACGCCCGTTGCGCCGCTGCGCGAGGTCGACACCGGACCGGTGAACGCGGTGGCCTACAGCCCGAACGGCCGACTGTTGTTGTCCGGCAGCCAGTTCGGCGATCTGATGATCTGGAACCCCGACACCGGACTGCCGGTCGGACCGTCCGCCAACGTCACCAGCAACGTGATCGGCCTGGGGTTCAGCCGGGACGGCAAGACCCTGGCGATCGGAAGTGCCGACAACATGGTCCTGCTGTTCGATCCGGCGCAGCCCGACGCCGATCCGGTGCGGCTCTCCGGGCACGAGAGTGCCGTCTTCGGCGTGGTGTTCACCCCGGACGGTCAGATCGTGTCCGGTAGCCGGGATACCACTGTGCGTGTCTGGAACGGCACCCGCCGACAGCCGATGTACCAGGATCAGCAGGCGATGCAGCTCGCGTTCGGTCCCGATGGGAAGAACGTCGCATCCGCGGGTCTGGGATCCGATCCGCTGTCGGTGTGGAACCTCGAGAACCGGACGGAGCAACCGGTGCCCGGCGTCGAATCCGAGAAGGTGGTGATGAGCGTCGGCTACAGCCGGTCCGGCGACCGGTTGGTCGCGGGCCTGATCGACGGAAGAACCCTGATGTGGGACACCGCAACGATGAAGACCGTCGGACCGCCGCTGACGCCGCCGGGCATCGATCCGGCGTTCGCGGTGGCATTCAGCCCCGATGGATCGAAAGTGGCTGTGCTGCAGAGCAATGCCCTGGATTCGACGGCCGAGGGTGCGGCTCGCCACGGTCTGGTCACATTCCACGATGCAAGGACGGGTGCGCCGTTGCCCGGCGAGTTGCACCTCGGTGGCGCCGCGGCGAGCCTGGTCTACACCCCCGACGGCAGCAAGCTGGTGGTGGCCGGTACCAATGGCTACCTGCAGATGTGGGACATCGCGAGCACCGCGCCGACGGGCGAACCGTTCGACTTCCCGCATGACGTGGGGATCGCGTCGATCGACGTCAGTCCCGACGGCAAGCTGGTAGTGACGGGCGCGGCCGACAGCGGGATCCGCTTCTGGGACACCGCATCCGGGGAACCGGCCGGGCCGAACCTGATCGGCCACAGCGGTGGTGTCAACGCGGTGCGGTTCAGCCCGGATGGCAAGCTGCTGGCCAGTACGGGCATGGACAAGACGGTCCGGCTCTGGGATGTCGGGACGCGTCAGCCCTACGGCCAGCCGCTCACCGGACATGACGAGGCGGTGAGCGCGCTGGCGTTCAGCCCGGACGGCAAGACGTTGGTGTCGGGTTCGCGGGACCGGACGCTGCGAACCTGGCCGGCCGCCGCCGACCCGGCCGAACTGTGTGACAAGTTGGCGCAGAACATGAGTCACGCCCAGTGGAACACCTGGGTGTCACCCGAGATCGACTACGTCAGCGCGTGTCCGGATCTGCCGGTCGCGCGGGACTGACGGATTCATATCGCTCGGCGAAGGTGTCCGCGGGTACCGGCCAGCACTCGCCGGCATCGCCCCGCACCACCCAGTCACCCTCGGCGGCGGTCACCGGCCCCTCCAGGGTGTCGACCACCTCGCCGGCGCAGGCGCGACGGGCCTCCACCGTTCCGGTCCGCCGCCAGCGGTCGCCGCCGACGTGCGCGTGCGTAGCGCGGAAGAGGTCGTCGCGCACCGAGTGTTCCCCACTTGGGCCGTCGTCGACGAACCAGTCGCCGGCAGCGGCGTGCAGCGTGTGCCCCGAGGAGGTGGTCCACGACCACGGCTGGTCGCGGCGCCGCGCGACGACCTCGCCGGCGCGCCGGAACTGTTGCCAGTCGAGCGCATCGGTGGCCGGACGGGACCGGTAGCCGAGCTCGCGCAGCTTCGTCAGGGTGGCAACCAGGCTGGCCAGGGCGGCCCGCAGCATTGCCGGGTCGGATTGCACGTCGTCGAAGTCGATGAGTCTGTCGTGGATCTTCGCCGCTTCCTTGCGAACCTGGCCGTACCGCCAGCCGTCCGTCCGGTAGTAGCTGCACCAGTTCTCGTGCTCGGCGCGGGCCATCGCCACCGCGGTGGTCGGGTCGAAACCCAAGCAGCGCAATGCCTCCAGCGGTTCCATCCCGCGCAGCCGGGCCGTCGACAACCCATCGGGCGGATGACCCCACGTATTCCAGGTGTGACCGCCGATCTCCTCGACCATCCGCAGCGCGTTGCGAACCTGGCGACGATTGGAGCCCCGGTAGAACTCGTCGAGCCGTTCCCACGGGACCGCCGCCGCCGTCTGCCCACCGTTCTCGGCGACGTAGCGGTCGTGGATCAGCCGGGCCGCCCGCTCCCAGGCGTCCTGGGCCTGACCGGCGGCCATGTTCATGCTCAGCCGGTAGGTGCGCAGCTGCCCGAACACCGGTGGCCGGTCCGTCCCGGTGCCCGCGCCCGGCTCATAGGCGTAGATCGGGGTGGCCGGAAAGCGTGCGGCCAGACGGGTTCCCGTGGTGCCGTCCAGTCCGGCGTCGTCGGTCAGGATGACCGCCGTGTTCGGGTGGGCGGTCAGGTACCTCGTGAGCACCGCCACGGTGGGCCGGTCGGGCACCGCCCCGATCCCGCCCTGTTCGGGCCGGCTGCCGCTCTGCTCGCGGGCATGCTCATGGTCGGCCAGGTACTCCTCGGCATCGTGCCCGACGAGCGTCAGTCGGGGTAGCGATCCACCCGGCTGGGGGTGGTAGTCCTGTTCCAGGATGCGTTGGGACATGTCGGCGCACAGGGCCAGGGCCAACCGGGACATGCCACACACCAGGATCCGATTCACCCGTTGTTCGCCCGTGATCTCGTCGAGGAGACGGCGCGCGGTCACCTCGTATCGGCCGACGGCGTCGGGCGCCCAATGGGCGTCGGTGCCGCCGAGGTGTTCGTCGCGCCAGGCGGCGGCCTGCCACGGATCGTCGATCCGGACCGTGAGCGGAATCCGCCTGACCGATCCCGGCAGCGCGGCAGTGATGGTGCGCAGCCGCGCCACGTTGGTCGACGGATCGGGCGCCAGCAGGTAGAGCCGGTCGAGTTTTCGCCAGATGGGCAGTGCGGCAAGGCTCTCCGGGCGGGACAGATCGGCGGTGAGGATCCGGGCACCCCTGTTGCGGGCGGTACGCACGCAGGGCAGATCGGGGTCGGACGCCACGAGCACCAGCGGGCCGCGTCCCTGCGTCGTCTCGGCGATGGCCGCGAGCATCGAGGATGCATCGTCGTCGAGATCGACGACGACGGTGACCGAACGCGCGAAGTACACCCGGAGCCGGTCCAGTCGGGATCGGAACAGTGCGACGGCAACGCCGATGACGGACAGGAAAACCGCTGCCAGGGCGCACAATTGAGCGATGTCGAGGGCCACCGGCAGAGGATCGGGGCATGCTCCGGAGTCCAGCGACCGCGCCGGGTCACCACCCTTGACCAGGCCGGCGGTCCAGATCAACGGGGTGAAGAAGTCCGGGTGGGTGTCGTCCTGGCATCGCCAGTAGGACGCGACGCCCAGCACCGCACTGATCAGCGCCAGGCCGACCACGATCAGTAAGGGGGCTCCGGTGCGCCGGTCGTGGCCCGGTCGTGTCAGCGTCGCCGCCAGGGCGATCAGCACCAGGCTGATCACGGCGATGGTCACCGCGGAGTTGGGCCGGCCCAACCACTGCAACCAGGTAGGCACGGTCTCCCGCACCGACGGCCATGCGGCCAGCAACGCCAGGTATCCGATCAGGAGGCCGGCGAGTGCGGCCAGGATTGCCCGGAGAACTGTGAGTCCGCTGTGGCTGCGCCGCACAGGAGCAGCCTAGAACTCTTACCGGGTCAACTGACCAGGTCCGACCAGAATTCGACGGTAGGTGTCGCGGGCCGGGATTCGGCGTGCGCGAATTCGCGGTCGAGGTAGTGGGCGAGGTCCGTGCCGAAGCAGATGATGTCCGTCTGATACATGGACAGCACCGGATGACCGAAGGTGCCGCGTCCGGCGGGCAGATATCGATGCGAATACACGGGCACCATCTGCGGTACCCGATCCAGCTGCCAGCGCGCCGACCGCAGGGCGTGCTTCATGGCCGCCGGGCGCGGACCCCATGCGGGATACCAGAATTCACTCCACTCGACATCGAAGAGCACACCCTGGGCGGGCCACCCGAGACGCTCACGCAGCTTCTTGTCCGAGTCGTCGCGCCAGTCCGGCCAGGTGTCGCCCAGCGGCAGCCCAGCGCCCAGGAACGCGCGGTGGTCATCGGCGAACTCGAACCCAAAAGTTGTTTCGATGCGCTCGAATTCACCGTCGGTCAGGCCCGGAGCGATGTCGGCCACGCCTATTGCGGCCAGTCGGCGGGCCGCCTCGATACCCAGGACATGTCCGCCGTCGTCGACCACGACGAGAAATCTATTACGAGTGCGCGGGCGCCTGGGCGTTCTTGTAGGCCATCCGCAGCAGGCGATCCCGGAACGGTGCACTGTCGATCGCCGCCAACCCGGCCCGGGCCACCCGCGGGTGGCCCGCAAGTTTGTGGAAGTACCTGCCGCGCCGGTATTCCCGACCCCAGGCCTCCTCCATCCGCTGCGCATAGTTGGTGAAATCGTCGGGCCCGCCGTTGGTCAGGGCCGCGATCGCGCAGTCGCCGGCGGCCAGCCCGGACTCGAGCGCCTTGGAGATCCCCGCACCGGAGCTGGGCCGGCCCGCGCCCAGGGCATCACCGGCGAACAGGACGCCGCGACGCCAGGGCGGCCATGCCGTGAAGCCCATCGGCAGTCGCCAGGCCCGAACCTCGCCGGCCCGCTTCAGGTCCGCCACGCTGGGCAGCGCCCACTCCCGCGGCAGCGTGGCCATGAAGTCGCCCAGGAAGTCCGTGGCGTTGATCTTCTGCCAGCCTCGGTAGCTGTTGACGTACCCCAGACCGATATTGACCCGCCCATCGCCGAGCGGGAAGACCCACCCGTAGCCGGGTAGCTGATCGCCCTGGAACCTCAATTTCAGGTGGATCTCCAACTCGTCGAAGTCCGGCCGTTCGATCGGCATCTCGGCGCGAATCGCGATGGCGGAGTAGCCATTTCGCTGGGACTGCAGGTGGAGTCCGCGCTTGATCGGGGAGTAGGCGCCGTCGGCGGCGATCACCGCGTCGGCGCGCACGCGGCCGCCGTCGCGCAGCTCGACACCGCAGACCCGGCCGGTGCCGTCCAGCAGCGGGCCGGCCACCTCGGTGCCCTGCCGGATCTGCGCCCCGGCCGAAGCGGCGTGCTCGAGCAGCAAGGTGTCCAGCTCCGGGCGACGGGCGACGTAGCCGTGATCGGGCATGCCTGGACGGCGCGGGAAACTCAGTTCCCATTCACTGGGGCTGAAGACCCGCACGCCGCGCACTCGATGGAAGCGGGAGAGCTCGCCGGACAGGCCCATCCGCTGCAGGTAGCTCACCGCGCGCGCGGTCAGGCCGTCGCCGCAGGGTTTGTCGCGGGGGAAGTCCGCCTTGTCGAGGACGACGACATTCGCGCCGGCCTGGGCGGCCTGCCAGGCCGCTGCCGAACCGGCGGGCCCGCCACCGACCACGGCCAGATCAAATCGTTCCGACATCGTGCGTCACTCCAACTCGAGGTAACCCGACTTGCCCGCGATGCTAATGAATTTCCGTCCGCCCTGCCGTGTGGGCAGGTCAGGGCCAGTTGACGCCGTCGCAACGGTAAAGTTGGACATCGTGCGCGTGGTGCCGAGACCCAAACCAAAGCCCAGCGGCGACGTGGCCGTTCCCCCAGGGGCCAAGGTCGACGCGCGCAGCGAACGGTGGCGCGAGCACCGCAAGAAGGTGCGCGCCGAGATCGTGGACGCGGCATTCCGCGCGATCGACCTGCGCGGCCCAGAGGTCAGCGTCCGCGAGATCGCCGAGGAGGCCGGCACCGCAAAACCCAAGATCTACCGGCATTTCGCCGACAAATCGGACCTGTTCCAGGCCATCGGGGAACGCCTGCGAGACATGTTGTGGGCCGAGATCTACCCGGTGATCAACCTGGCCACCGACTCGTCGCAGGATGTCATCCGCAAGAGCATCGAACAGTACGTCTATCTCGTCGACGACCACCCGAACGTGGTGCGGTTCGTGCTCGCCGGCCGGTTCCCCGAGCAGGCCGAGGCCACCATGCGCGCGGTCAACCAGGGCCGCGAGATCACCCTGGCGATGGCTGAGCTGTTCAACAACGAGCTGCGGGAGATGGAGCTGGACCGCGAGGCGATGGAGCTGGCGGCGCACGCGTCGTTCGGCACCGCGGCGTCGGCGACCGACTGGTGGCTGGGGCCCAATTCGGACACCCCGCGCCGGATGCCGCGGGAGAAGTTCATCGACCACCTGACCACCATCATGATCGGCGCGATCATCGGGACCACCGAACTGCTGGGCATCCGGATCGACCGTGAGCAGCCCATCCACAAGGCCGTCCTGCGCGAACCGGGGGAACCGGCAGAGTCCTGAAATATTCGCCCGCGACACAACGTGTTGTGTTGCAGCGAGTTGTCGGACCCCAGTTGTAGTGTTGCGAACACACAGCTCATTGCTGCCCGCACCGTCAAGAGGGGTCCTCGAATGTCCGATGGAATGAAGCTCATCGATCGCGTTTCGGCCATCAACTGGAATCGTCTGCAGGACGAGAAGGACGCCGAGGTCTGGGACCGGCTGACCGGCAACTTCTGGCTGCCGGAGAAGGTGCCGGTGTCCAACGACATCCCGTCCTGGAACACCCTGAACGACAACGAGAAGCAGCTGACCATGCGGGTCTTCACCGGCCTGACGATGCTCGACACGATCCAGGGCACCGTCGGTGCGGTGAGCCTGATCCCGGATGCGCTGACCCCGCACGAGGAAGCGGTCTACACCAACATCGCGTTCATGGAGTCGGTGCACGCCAAGAGCTACAGCAACATCTTCTCCACCCTGTGTTCGACGGTCGAGATCGACGAGGCGTTCCGCTGGTCGGAGGAGAACCCCAACCTGCAGCGCAAGGCCGAGATCGTGCTGCAGTACTACAAGGGTGACGAGCCGCTGAAGCGCAAGGTGGCCTCCACGTTGCTGGAGAGCTTCCTGTTCTACTCCGGCTTCTACCTGCCGATGTACTGGAGCAGCCGGGCCAAGCTGACCAACACCGCCGACATGATCCGGTTGATCATCCGCGACGAGGCCGTGCACGGGTACTACATCGGCTACAAGTACCAGAAGGGTCTGGCGCTCGAGGACACCGTCAAGCAGCAGGAGCTCAAGGACTACACCTACGAGTTGCTCTTCGAGCTCTACGACAACGAGGTGGAGTACACCCAGGATCTCTACGACAGCGTTGGGCTGTCCGAGGACGTCAAGAAGTTCCTGCGCTACAACGCCAACAAGGCGCTGATGAACCTGGGCTACGAGGCCCTGTTCCCGCGCGACGAGACCGACGTCAACCCGGCCATTCTGTCGGCGTTGTCACCGAACGCCGACGAGAACCACGACTTCTTCTCGGGCTCGGGATCGTCGTACGTCATCGGCAAGGCGGTCGTCACCGAGGACGAGGACTGGGACTTCTAGTTTCTGCAGTTCAGGGCCATGATCGGGTCAGAATAGCAACCTAGTCGAGCATCGCTCGGCGGCACGTCTCCAACCTCAGTGGCGGGTTGTCTGCCCACATTTTGCCCACATCTGTCGGGTAAAATGTGGGCATGGCGACTGTTGAGGCGTACCAGCTCAAATCGGGTAAGCGGTACAGGGTTCGGTACCGGACGCCCGAGAACCGCCAGACCGACAAGCGCGGCTTCAAGACCAAACGTGAGGCTGAGAGGTTCGCCAATACCGTCGAGGTGGCGAAGCTCAAGGGCGAATACATCAATCCAGCCGATGCCCGCACCACCCTGGACGGGCTCGGTGAGGCCTGGCTGGAGCGCCAGAAGGGTCACCTGAAGCCGTCCGGCTACGCCGTGATGGAGACGGCTTGGCGGGTACGGGTGAAGCCCCGGTGGGGAACCACAGCGCTCGGTGATATCAAGCCGACCATGGTGCAAGCCTGGCTCGCCGAGTTGGGCCAGGGGACCGAAGACGTCAAGGCGATCAAGGCCCCCACCGTGAAGCGTGCCCATCACGTGCTTCAGCGCATCCTGGCCGACGCGGTCAACGACAACCTCATCTCCAAGAACCCCGCCGTCGGTCTGGCGCTGCCGAGGTCGTTGCGCAAGGAACACGTGTACCTGAATCACAAGCAGGTCGAAGCACTGGCAGACGCTGCTGTAGGGGAGTGTCGAACCCTGGTGCTCACCCTGGCCTACACAGGTCTGCGCTGGGGCGAGGTGATCGGCCTGCGGGTCGGCGATCTGAACCTGTTGCGCAATCGTGCCGTGATCCAACAGAACGCGGTGCAGTCGGGCACGAGCATCCACCTCGGAACCCCCAAGGCGCACAAGCAGCGATCGGTCCCGCTGCCCGGTTTCCTTGTGCCGATGCTGGCGCGTCAGTGTGAAAACAAGGGCCTGGGGGATCTCGTGTTCGGAGACGGTGCTCACCTGCGTCGGCCACATGCGGTTTCGGGCTGGTTCGCCAAGGCGGTGACGTCTTCCGCGGTGCCGCGGGTCACCCCGCACGACCTACGGCACACCGCCGCATCGCTGGCCGTCAGCGCAGGAGCCAACATAAAAGCCGTGCAGTGCATGCTGGGCCATGCGTCGGCGACGATGACACTCGATCTCTATACGGATCTGTTCGATGACGACCTCGAAGCTGTCGCTGTGGCTCTCGATCTCCACCGCGAGCAAGCTCTGGCCAAATAACAATTTGATAACAAGAAATCGCTGATGGGCACCCCTGATTGGTCCAATTCCATTATTGAAAGTGTGCAGGTGCGGCCCGATGAAGACATCTCGTTCTTATAGAATAATTCCAAGGTACGTCTAGTTATCCTTCAGCAGCACAGTCGATTTGAACCCCATGGATTGCTTTCGATGCTTTTGAGCATCGGTTTATATCTGTACCTTTGGGCGAATGAAGTCGAAGCGTGTGGATCCCGCCGGACCGGTAAGGGCCACGGACGTGGCGGAATATTTGGATACCTCCGTCAGCAACTTGGCCCGGTGGCGATTTGAGGGCAAGGGTCCGAAATATCTCAAGCTGGGTGGTCGGTCGATCCGCTATTTCTGGTCCGATGTCGATGCGTGGCTGGAGCAGAGTCGCGAGGTGCCTGGCGCATGACCACGGTCGAAGATTGCGCGCTGCTGCGCATCACGCACTTGCCCGCCTCGAACAGCTGGCCAACGACGATGACGCCAGGGCTCGATTGGTCGAACTGTTGGAGGGCTCCGGCGTCTTCGACGACCTGAGCTGGCCGGACGCCCGCGACGTCGCCGACGCGCTCTCGGCAGATGCTGGCCGCCCCGACGGTCCGGAGAC
>JAKIXW010000113.1 GCA_022708865.1 Acidobacteriota bacterium | reverse complement strand
CGGTCTGATCGTCGAGGACGCCGCACCCGACGGCGTCGTGCCACTGACCGGTACCAAGGTGCGCCGGGCCCGACGCGTCTATCAACTCACCGACACCGGCCGGCAACGGTTCACCGAACTGGTGGCCGACACCGGACCGCAGAACTACACCGACGACGGCTTCGGCGTGCACCTCGCGTTCTTCAACCGCACCCCGGCCGAGGCCCGGATGCGCATCCTGGAGGGCCGTCGCCGCCAGGTCGAGGAACGCCGCGAAGGTCTGCGCGAAGCTATCGCCCGCGCCAGCAGCTCGTTCGATCGCTACACCAAGCAGCTGCACCAGCTCGGCCTGGAATCCAGCGAGCGCGAAGTCAAATGGCTCAACGACCTGATCGCCGCCGAGCGGGTCGCGCAGAGCCACCCCGAACAGACCACCTAGACCGTCACCACTGATGAACACAGCACCACTGCAGTACCGGATATAAGGAGAACCCAATGAGTGAGAACACCGCGACTGACGTGCGGGTCGCCATCGTCGGCGTCGGTAACTGCGCGTCCTCGCTCGTCCAGGGCGTGCAGTATTACCAGGACGCCGACGAGAACTCGAACGTCCCGGGCCTGATGCACGTCAAGTTCGGTCCGTACCACGTGCGCGACGTGAAGTTCGTCGCCGCCTTCGACGTGGACGCCAAGAAGGTCGGATTCGACCTGTCCGAGGCGATCTACGCGTCGGAGAACAACACCATCAAGATCGCCGACGTGCCGCCGACCGACATCGTCGTGCAGCGCGGGCCGACCCTCGACGGCATCGGCAAGTACTACGCCGACACCATCGAGATCTCCGATGCTGAACCGGTCGACGTCGTGAAGGTGCTCAAGGACGCCGAGGTCGACGTGCTGGTCTCCTACCTGCCGGTGGGCTCCGACGAGGCCGATAAATTCTACGCCCAGTGCGCCATCGACGCCGGTGTCGCGTTCGTCAACGCGCTGCCGGTCTTCATTGCCAGTGATCCCGTGTGGGCCAAGAAGTTCGAGGACGCCGGCGTCCCGATCGTCGGCGACGACATCAAGAGTCAGGTGGGCGCCACCATCACCCACCGCGTGATGGCCAAGCTGTTCGAGGACCGCGGGGTCACGCTGGACCGCACCTACCAGCTCAACGTCGGCGGCAATATGGACTTCAAGAACATGCTCGAGCGCGAGCGCCTGGAGTCCAAGAAGGTGTCCAAGACCCAGGCCGTGACTTCCAACCTGACCGGCTCGCTGGCCGGCAAGGTCGAGGACAAGAATGTTCACATCGGCCCCTCCGACCACGTCGCGTGGCTGGACGACCGCAAGTGGGCCTACGTCCGCCTCGAGGGCCGCGCCTTCGGTGACGTGCCGCTGAACCTGGAGTACAAGCTCGAGGTCTGGGACTCCCCGAACTCGGCCGGCATCATCATCGACGCGGTGCGCGCCGCCAAGATCGCCAAGGACCGCGGCATCGGTGGCCCGATCATCCCGGCCTCGGCCTACCTGATGAAGAGCCCGCCGGAGCAGCTGGCCGACGACGTCGCGCGCTTCGAGCTGGAGAAGTTCATCGCCGGCTGACGACGATGCGTCCGCGAGCGCTCATCCACGTACGGTTCAACCGCTGATTTCCGTACATGGGTGAGCGCTCGTGACGTAGTGCAGTTGAAGTATTCGCCGAGCGGTGACGGCCCGGCCGGCCCCAGCGGCAGCACCACGGCGGTCGCCGGCTTGGTCGGTGTGGGGATTGAAATGCTTTGTCCCGGTGAGCCGTACACGCCGTTGCGCGTCGTGCAGCCGAACATATCGTTGGCCCAACCCGCCGTGATGATTCCGGCCGCGTCGATGTTCTCCCGATGCGAGAACCCCGACACCAGATACTCCGCTAATTGCCGCAGGACGTTGCCGCCCTCCATGTAGTCGATGTGGGCGCCGTCGGTGAGCGCGACCCCGTTGAAGGCGTCGGGTCGTAGGCCGCCCCTCATTTCGTACAAATTGACGTTTACTTATATTTGTCTATTTCCTCGGCTCTGGCGGCGATCACAACACCGGCTTCCGGCATACTGGAAAACACCTGCAAATCCGGACGGACACCTTGCCTGCGCCACTTCAACGCCGAGCCCGCGGCCGGCCGGCCGGCGGCGGGAACACTGCCGACCAGGCAAAGGAACTGCTGCTCGACGCCGCCGAGCGGTTGATCCTGCGCCGCGGCTATCAGGCCTCGACGATGGAGCTCATCGCGCAGGAGGCCGGGTATTCGCGGGCCCTGATCTACCGGCAGTTCCCCAACCGCCAACGCCTGCTCGAGGCGCTGGTCCAGCGCGTCACCCAACGCCACCAGAAGGCCATCGTCGAGCGCCTGCCCCCCGCTGCGACGCTGACGGAGCTGTTCGTCGAGGCCCTGGTGATCGTGGCTACCGAACTGATCCACGACCCGCTGCTCAAGACCATCTCCGAACAGACCGACGACGGCACCGTCGCACACCTCGTGGCCGCCGACCCGCAATTGCCGGTCCTGGTCGAAACGATGATCGAGGGCTACGGCGGTCTGGTCCGACCCGGACTGTCCACCGCCGACGTCGCCAAGTTCGTCGTCTCGACCGCGTTGAGCATGCTGCTGGGGGTGATTCCGGGCACCGACTCCCCCGACATCGCGCGGCGGTATCTGCGGACCTTCGTGCTGCCGGCCATCCTGGTCGACCCGCCCGACGCCGAGCCGGTGTTCACACCGTCGACGCCGCCACCACGGCACCGCCGAGTAGGGTCCGCGGAGTGAGCCCCACGGACTACTCCGACGACGAGTTGGCCGCCCTCGACGAGTTCGCCCTGCTGCCGCAGAACGCCGAACAGGCCGGGTTCAACGGTCCGCTGCCACCGGTGCACCGCGTCGATCTCGGCGGGATCAGCGCACTGCACTGGGGCCAGGGTCCCGCCGAAGCGCTCTTCCTGCACGGGGGCGGACAGAACGCCCACACCTGGGACACCGTGATACTCGGACTCGGGCTGCCCTCGGTGCTGGCGGTCGACCTGCCCGGGCACGGCCGCTCGGACTGGCGCGAGGACGGGGACTACGGGCCGAAACTCAACGCGCAGACGCTGCGCCCGGTGCTGCGCGAACTCGCGCCGCACCCGCGCCTGGTGGTGGGCATGTCGCTGGGCGGGCTGACCGCGCTGCGGTTGGCCACCACCGAACCGACGCTGGTGCCCGAGCTGGTGCTCGTCGACGTCACCCCGTCGGCCCCCGAACGACACGAACAGATGACCAAGGCCCAGCTCGGCGCCGTCGCACTGGTGCAGGGCGACCGCACGTTCCCCAGCTTCGCCGCGATGGTCGACGAGGCGGTCGCCGCGTCACCGCACCGCAGCCGGGAATCGTTGCGGCGCGGCGTGTTCCACAATGCCAAACAACTCGACGACGGAACCTGGGCCTGGCGCTACGACACCTTCCGCAAGGGCGACGGGTTCGAGGGCCTGTGGGACGACGTGCCCGCCATCACCATGCCGACGACGCTGGTGCGCGGCGCGAACTCGTTCTTCGTCAACGACGACGACGCCGCGCAATTCGCCAGGGACGCACCGGGTTTCCAGCACACCATCGTGGTGCCCGACTCCGGGCACTCGGTCCAGGGCGATCAGCCCGGCGCGCTGACCCGGATCCTGCGCGAGATCCTGGACCGATCATGAACCTTCCTGTGCGCATCGGGGTCCAGCTCCAGCCGCAGCAGTGCGCCGACTACAACCGGATCCGGGACGCGGTCCGCCGCTGCGAGGACCTCGGCGTCGACGTGGTATTCAACTGGGATCACTTCTTCCCGTTGTACGGCGATCCCGACGGTGCCCACTTCGAATGCTGGACCATGCTCGGCGCGTGGGCCGAGCAGACCTCACGCGTGCAGATCGGCGCACTGGTCACCTGCAACTCCTACCGCAATCCCGAACTGCTCGCCGACATGGCCCGCACCGTCGACCACATCTCGGGTGGTCGGTTGATCCTGGGTCTCGGCTCGGGATGGAAGCACCGGGACTACCGGGAATACGGGTACGAATTCGGCACGGCGGCAAGCCGTCTCGATGATCTGGCGGCCGCGTTACCCCGGATCAGGGCCCGGCTGGCGAAGTTGAACCCGGCGCCCACGCGGCACATCCCGATCCTCATCGGTGGTCAGGGCGAACGCAAGACACTGCCGCTCGTCGCCCGCCACGCCGACATCTGGCATGGCTTCACCACACCGAGCACCTACCCCGGCAAGGCCGCTCTGCTGGACGGCTACTGCCGCGATTTCGGCCGGGATCCGGCCGATGTCGAACGCTCGGCCGGGGTCGAGGACAACAGCGGCGTGGCGCGCGGCGAGGGCACGGCGGCGATGCTCGCCAACGCCGAGGCGCTCGCGACACAGGGCGTCACCGTGCTGACGGCCGGCGTGAACGGTCCCGACTACGACCTGACCTCCGTGCAAGCACTGTGCCGGTGGCGCGATCAACGGTCCGGGTGAGCCGAACCCTTAACCAACGCGCCGCGCCCAGGTAGGTTTCGGCCCATGACCCGGTTGTGGCGCATTCTCGTTGCCGCGCTGTTGGTGACGCTGACAGCGCTCGCACTGGCCCCGCCCTCGGGCGCCGACCAGTGTGCTCCGCCGGGCGCCGACAGTGCCAGCGCGCTGCCGACCAACCTGGCCGCGGCGGCCGGCGGCCCCGGATCCGACCGGTACACCACCCCGGGCGTGGTTCCGCTGGACCGCATCGACCGCAACGCGCTCGGGCTCGGCACACCGGGCACCCTGACGGTCGGCACACTGTCGGATGCCCCGCCCAGCATCTGCATCAACTCGGCCGGCCAGTTCACCGGCTTCGACAACGAACTGCTGCGCGCCATCGCCGCCAAACTCGGCCTGCAGGTCAACTTCGTCGGCACCGACTTCTCCGGGCTGCTGGCCCAGGTGGCATCGCGCCGCTTCGACGTCGGCTCGTCGTCCATCACCACCACGGACGCCCGCCGGCGCACCGTCGGGTTCACCAACGGATACGACTTCGGCTACTTCTCATTGGTGGTCCCGGCCGGCTCGCCCATCGACAGCTTCTCGAAACTGGCTGCCGGCCAACGCATCGGGGTGGTACAGGGCACCGTGCAGGAGGCCTACGTGGTGGACACCCTGCACCTGGGTCCGGTGAAGTTCCCGGACTACAACACCGTCTACGCGAGCCTGAAGACGCGTCAGATCGACGCGTGGGTGGCGCCGTCACAGCAAGCGGTGGGTACCGTAAAACCCGGTGACGCCACCGAGATCATCGAGAACACGTTCAGCCTGGACAACTTCGTGGCCTACGCCGTGGCCCGGGAGAACAAGCCGCTGATCGACGCTCTGAACTCCGGTCTTGACGCAGTGATCGCCGACGGCACCTGGGCCCGGCTGTACTCCGACTGGGTGCCCCGTGCGCTGCCGCCGGGCTGGAAGCCAGGCTCCAAAGCGGTTGCGGCACCCAATCTTCCGGACTTCGCCGCGATTGCCGCCACACGCGGCAAACCGGAGGCCCGCGGCGCCACGGCACCGAAGTCCACCCTGGCGCAGCTGCGCGAGTCGTTCTTCAGCTGGGACCTGTACAAGAAGGCCATTCCCGACCTGTTCCGGACGGGCCTGCCCAACACGCTGATCCTGACCGCCGGCGCGGCCGCGATCGGCCTGCTGCTGGGCCTGGCGCTGGCCATCGCCGGCATCTCCCGATCCCTCTGGTTACGCTGGCCCGCAAGGATTTACACCGACATCTTCCGGGGCCTCCCCGAAGTGGTGATCATCCTGCTGATCGGGCTCGGCTTCGGACCGGTGGTCGGTGGGCTCACGGGCAACAACCCCTTCCCGCTGGGCATCGCCGCGCTGGGCCTGATGGCCGCCGCCTACGTCGGGGAGATCCTGCGGTCCGGCATCCAGAGCGTCGAGCAGGGGCAGCTGGAGGCTTCGCGGGCACTGGGCTTCAGCTACCCGTCGGCAATGCGGCTGATCGTCGTCCCGCAGGGCATCCGACGCGTGCTGCCCGCGCTGATGAACCAGTTCATTTCACTGCTGAAGGCGTCCTCGCTGGTGTACTTCCTCGGCCTGATCGCCAGCCAGCGCGAGCTGTTCCAGGTCGGCCGCGACCTCAACGCCCAGACCGGTAACCTCTCGCCGCTGGTGGCCGCCGGCCTGTTCTATCTGATGCTGACCATCCCGCTGACCCACCTGGTGAACTTCGTTGATGCCCGGCTGCGCAGGGGCCGCACACCGGAGGACGAAGAACCCCTCGCCGAGGAGATGGTCCGATGACGACGACGGCCCCGGTCTCGCTGGCGGCCAACGACATTCACCTGTCGCTCGGGCCGAATCCGGTTCTGCGCGGGGTCGACATCGACGTACCCGCCGGCACCACCACCGCCGTGATCGGGCCATCTGGATCGGGCAAGTCGACGCTCCTGCGGACACTCAACAGGCTGCACGAACCCGACTGCGGCGACATCATGCTCGACGGCCGCTCGGTGCTGCGCGACGACCCGAACCTGCTGCGGCGGCGCATCGGCATGGTCTTCCAGCAGTTCAACCTCTACCCGCACCGGTCGGTGCTCGACAACGTCGCGCTGGCGCCGCGCAAGCTCCTGAAACTGCCCGCCGACGCCGCGCGGGAGCTGGCGCTGACCCAGCTGGACCGGGTTGGGCTGCGGCACAAGGCCGCCGCCCGTCCGGACATCCTGTCCGGCGGCCAGCAGCAGCGGGTGGCGATCGCGCGGGCACTGGCGATGTCCCCGCAGGTGATGTTCTTCGACGAGGCCACCTCGGCGCTGGACCCCGAATTGGTCAAGGGCGTGCTGGCACTGATCGCCGAACTGGGCGCCGACGGGATGACCATGGTGGTGGTCACCCACGAGATGGGGTTCGCCCGGTCGGCCGCCGACGCGGTGGTGTTCATGGACCACGGCCGGGTGCTCGAGTCCGGCCCGCCGGAGCGACTGTTCGAGTCCGCCGAGACCGACCGGTTGCAGCGCTTCCTCGACCAGGTGCTGTAGCCGAATACGCGTCGGCACGAATACGCCACGACACGACGTGCGCGCAGAGCGCAACCATTAGACTGCCAAATCATGTCCGAAGCCGATGCCGGAGCAACGACTGCGCCCGAGGTGACCGAGCTCGCCGAGGGTCTGCAACGCACCTTGTCGAAGCTGTTCTCCGTGCTCCGGCGGGGCGAGACCGCCGGCGAACTGACCCTGGCGCAGCTGTCCATCCTGGTGACGCTTCTCGATCAGGGACCGATCCGGATGACCGAACTGGCCGCCCACGAACGGGTCCGCACCCCGACCACGACGGTGGCCATCCGCCGGTTGGAGAAGCTCGGTCTGGTCAAGCGTTCGCGGGATCCGTCGGATCTGCGCGCCGTCCTGGTGGAGATCACCCCGAAGGGTCACTCCCAGCACGCCGAGTCCCTCGCCGCACGCCGGGCCTCGCTGGCCCACATGCTGCGCCGGCTCAGTCCCGAGGACGTGGCCGTGCTCGAGGCAGCGCTGGGTCCGCTGTCCCGGTTGGCCGGCGAGTAACGGCTCAGCCCAGCCAATCCAGCACCGCCGCCGCGGTCCACGACTGCTGCATGCTGCCCAGCGGTTCCCCGGTGAACGGTTCGTAGTATTCGGCGAACGTCCCGTCGCTGGCCTGCCGCAGGCCCGCACGGCGCAGCACCGCGGAGCGTTCGGCCCAACCGCGCCGCGCGAACGCCCACGAGAACAACCACGTCATCACCGGCCAGACCGGTCCACGCCAGTACTCGCGGGGCCGGAAGTCGCGGGACACCGGCGACGTCGACGGGATGAGTGGATACCGCAGATCCGGGTGACCGCTGAATCGCGGACCCTCGAGCAACCGCAACAACGCCCGCTCCCGATCATGCGGTAGCCCTCCGCACAGCAGCGGTGCGAACTGCGCAACGGTTTCGGCGGCGATCCATGACTCCGCGCGCACGTCGTAATCCCTTGCCGCACCGGTTCTCTGGTCGGTGGTCTCGACCACGCCGGCCCGGAACCGGTCGGCCCAGCCGTAGAGTTCGCGGACGTCGGCGTGCGGACGCTTGTGATCCTCACCGATCTCGGCGAGCACCTGGCACGCCACCGAGAAGATCGCCGAGACGAAGACGTCCTCGACCACGAAGCTCATCACCTTCGGCAGCAGTCCGTCGTCGTAGCGGACGCCCTTCATCTCCTCGAGCAGCCATAGATAACGGTCGTACTCGGCGTCCGACGGACGCTGGGTGGCGTCGGTGTTGATCTTGTTGTCCTTGCGCTGGTATTCCGGGACGGCATCGGGAATCACGTTGGCGTACGGGCCATCCCAGCGCGGCGAGTTGTCCATCCCGGATTCCCAGCCGTGGTACAGCGTGATCCGGCCACGGCCGTTCTGGTCGCGCGCCTCGGCCAGCCAACGATGCCAGCTGACGAGATCGTCCCACCGATGATCCAGGAACGCCTCGGCCACCGCCCGGGTGGACCGTCCCCGGCTGCGGGCGTGGTCGAGGATGCGCTGCACGGCGATCGCGTGGACCGGCGGCTGGGTGATCCCGGAGGTGTGCCGGGTGCGCGGCGCGTGGGCGGCCAGCGCCGAACACGCCCAGCGCGCCGGCCCCGGGAAGTAGCCGTCGACGCCGTTGGCGAACACGATGTGCGGGATCATCCCGTTGCTCCACTGCGCCGAGAGCAGCGTGTCGAGTTCGACGACGGCCCGCTCGACGCTCAGCGGTGCCAGGCCCACCGCGACGAACGCGGCGTCCCAACTCCACATGTGCGGGTACAGCAGCGGTGCCGCCGTCGTCATCGCCCCGAGGTCGTTGCCGCGCAGCAGGTAGGCGGCGCGGGCCGCCAGCTGGGTCGGCGTGAAACTCGGGTCGGGGGCCATGGGTTCCATTTTGCGGCCCCGCCGGGCCGCACGCTCGACAACGGCGCTCCGATACGGTTGCGAGCATGCCCACCGCGATGATCACCGGCGCCGGAGGTGGTCTCGGGGCCGCCATCGCCGACGCACTGGCCCCCACGCACACGCTGTTCCTCGCGGGACGGCCGTCGGCCCGGCTGGACACCGTCGCCGAACGCCTCGGTGCCAGTACCTGGCCGGTGGATTTCGCCGACCTGGACGCCATCGCGGACACCGTCGAACCGATCGTCGAACTCGATGTGCTGGTGCACAACGCCGGGGTCGCCTATCCGGGCCGGGTCGCCGACTCCAGCGTCGACGAGTGGCGCGCCACGATGGCGGTCAATGTGGTTGGCGCCGTTGCTCTTACGCTGGCGCTGTTGCCGGCGCTGCGGGCCACCGGCGGCCGCGTGGTGTTCATCAACTCCGGCGCGGGCCGCACCCCGTCACCCGGGCTGGCGTCGTACTCGGCCAGCAAGTTCGCCCTGCGCGCGTTCGCCGACTCACTGCGCGCCGACGAACCGGCCCTGCGGGTCACCACGGTCTACCCGGGACGGATCGACACCGAGATGCAGCGCGACCTGGTGGCCTACGAGGGCGGGGAATACCGGGCCGAACGGTTCCTGCGAGCGCAGACGGTGGCGCAGTTCGTCGCCGACGCGGTGAACGCGCCCGCCGACGCCGACGTGCACGAGGTCGTCGTCCGGCCCCGTTAGGGGCACTCGGTGTCGACGATCAGGGCCAACATCGGCGACGAACCGACTTCGAGCGGCAGCTCCTCGATGTCGGTGCGCAGCGCTTCGAGCACGTCGCGCCAGTGCTCGTCGATGCCGACCAGTGGGTCGACGACCCGCAGGGCAACTGTGCTTCTTCGGTGGTCATCGCCGTTCACGACGTGTGCTGGACAACCCATGATTCCCCCTACCTGTCCGGATCTACCGATACGCCCACGCTATTCGGCGCCGCACCGGATCGCGTAAGTAGTGGGCTACTGCAGTTTCGGCCGAATACCCTGCTAGAGCTGGACGACGAGGTTGACCAGCTTGCCCGGCACCACGATGACCTTCTTCGGGGTGGCCCCGTCCAAGAAGGCCAATACCTTCTCGTCGGCCAGGGCCGCAGCCTCGACAGCGTCCTTGCTGGCGGCGGCGGGCACGGTGACCTTGCCGCGGACCTTGCCGTTGACCTGGACGGGAAACTCGACCGTGTCGTCCACCAGATACTGCTGGTCGGCCTGCGGGAACGGGCCGTGCGCCAAGGACGTCTCGTGCCCGAGGCGGTCCCACAACTCCTCGGCCAGATGCGGGGCCAGCGGCGCCAGCATCAGCACCAGCGGTTCGACGGCGCCGCGGGCCGTCACGCCCGCCTTGGTCAGGTGGTTGGTGTACTCGATCAACTTGGCCGCGGCGGTGTTGTTGCGCAGGTTCGCGTAGTCGTCGGAAACCCCGTCGATGGCACGGTGCAGCGCTTTGAGGGTCGCGGCATCCAGCGCGTCGTCACTCACCCGGACCTCGCCCGTCTGCTCGTCGACCACCAGCCGCCACACCCGCTGCAGGAACCGGAACGCCCCGATGACGTCCTTGGTGGCCCACGGTCGGGACGCCTCCAGCGGGCCCATCGACATCTCGTACACGCGCAGGGTGTCCGCGCCGTAGTCGTCGCATATCTCGTCGGGTGAGATGGAGTTCATCAGGCTCTTGCCGATCTTTCCGAACTCCTGGAACACCTCGGCGACGGAATCGGTGGTGAGGTAGAACTTGCCATCGCGCTCGACGACATCGGCGGCCGGGACGTAGGCGCCGCGCGAATCGGTGTAGGCGTGCGCCTGGATGTAGCCCTGGTTCACCAGTCGGCGATAGGGCTCCCGCGACGTCACGTGTCCGAGGTCGTACAACACCTTGTGCCAGAACCGGGAGTACAGCAGGTGCAGCACCGCGTGCTCGACGCCACCGACGTACAGATCCACGCCACCCGGGTCGTCCGGGCCGTGCTCGGCCGGCCGCGGACCCATCCAGTACGCCTCGTTCTCCTTGGCGCAGAACGCCTCGGAGTTGTGCGGGTCGGCGTAGCGCAGTTCGTACCAGGAGCTGCCGGCCCAGTTCGGCATGACGTTGGTGTCGCGGGTGTAGGGCCGCAGACCGTCGCCGAGATCCAGATCGACGTGCACCCAGTCGGTGGCCTTGCCCAACGGTGGGGACGGCTCGCTGGCGGAATCGTCGGGGTCGAACAACACCGGCGCATAGTCCGGGATGTCCGGAAGTTCCACGGGCAGTGTCGATTCCGACAACCCGTGGGCCCGGCCGTCGGCGTCATAGACGACCGGGAACGGCTCACCCCAGTAGCGCTGCCGGGCGAACAGCCAGTCGCGCAGCTTGTACTCGACGCGCTGGGCGCCGCGACCGGCTGCCTGCAGCCGCTCGGTGACCGTGACCTTCGCCTCGGCCACGCTCAGTCCGTTGAGGTAGCCGGAGTTCACCACCACACCGTCACCGCTGTACGCGCCCTGCGAGATATCGCCCCCGGTAACCGTTTCCACGATGGGAAGACCGACTGCGGTGGCGAAGTCCCAGTCACGTTGATCGCCGCCGGGGACCGCCATGATGGCCCCGGTGCCGTAGCCGATCAACACATAGTCGGCAATGAAGACCGGGATCTGCTGTCCATCAACGGGATTGGTCGCGTGGACGCCGAGGAACACGCCCGTCTTGGACTTGTTCTCCTGGCGTTCCAGATCGGACTTGGCCGCGATCGACTGCCGGTAGGCGGCGACGGCGTCGGCCGGGGTGCCCGCGCCGAAGGTCCAGCGCTGATCCACACCGGCGGGCCAGGCGGCAGCCGTCAACGTGTCCACCAGGGGATGCTCGGGGGCGAGCACCAGGTAGGTGGCCCCGAACAGGGTGTCGGGCCGGGTGGTGAACACCTCGATATCCCCGGCGGGCGAGGCGAATTGGACGGCGGCCCCGGTCGAGCGACCGATCCAGTTGCGCTGCATGCTCTTGACCTTGTCCGGCCAGTCCAGCACCTCGAGATCGTCGAGCAGCCGATCAGAGTAGGCGGTGATGCGCATCATC
>JAKIXW010000112.1 GCA_022708865.1 Acidobacteriota bacterium | reverse complement strand
GGTCGCCGCCTGTGAACTGGTGGAACGCGGTAAGCGGATGTTGTTCGTCGAGCAGGAGAACGCCGCCAACCTCGGCGGGCAGGCCTTCTGGTCGTTCGGTGGCCTGTTCTTCGTCGACAGCCCCGAACAGCGCCGGATGGGCATCCGGGACAGTCACGAACTGGCCCTGCAGGACTGGCTGGGCACCGCCGGGTTCGACCGGACCGAGGACTACTGGCCCAAGCAGTGGGCGCACGCGTACGTCGATTTCGCCGCCGGCGAGAAGCGGTCCTGGCTCGAGGACCGTGGCCTGCAGATCTTCCCACTGGTGGGATGGGCCGAGCGCGGCGGCTACGACGCCCTGGGGCACGGGAATTCGGTGCCGCGCTTCCACATCACCTGGGGTACTGGCCCGGCGCTGGTCGACATCTTCGCCAGACGACTACTCGGGAATCCCCTCGCGACCTTTGCGCACCGGCACCGGGTCGACGAACTGATCGTCGAGAACGGCGCGGTGACGGGGGTTCGCGGCGCGGTCCTCGAGCCGTCGGCAGCGGCCCGCGGCGTGGCGTCGTCGCGGGAGATCATGGGGGAGTTCGAGTTCCGTGCGGCCGCCGTGATCGTCACCAGCGGAGGCATCGGCGGGAATACCGAACTCGTCCGCAAGAACTGGCCCGAGCGCATGGGCCGGGTGCCCGGACAGCTGCTCACCGGGGTGCCGGCCCACGTCGACGGCCGGATGATCGCGATCACCGAGGACGCCGGCGCCCGGGTGATCAACCGCGACCGGATGTGGCACTACACCGAGGGCATCACCAACTACAACCCCGTCTGGCCCAACCACGGCATCCGGATCCTGCCGGGTCCGTCGTCGCTGTGGCTCGACGCGACCGGAAAGCGGCTGCCCGGCCCGCTCTATCCCGGGTTCGACACCCTGGGCACTCTCGAGCACATCACCCGGTCGGGTCAGGACTACACCTGGTTCGTCCTCAACGCCCGGATCATCGCGAAGGAGTTCGGGCTCTCGGGGCAGGAGCAGAACCCGGACCTGACCGAACGCAGTGTGCGGCAGGTACTTTCCCGGGTGCGTCCGGGCGCGCCGGGCCCGGTGCAGGCCTTCGTGGATCGCGGCGTGGACTTCGTGCAGGCCGCCACACTCCGCGAACTGGTGGCCAGGATGAACGAGCTGCCGGATGTGGAGCCCCTGGATCTCTCGGTGGTAGAGGCCGAGGTGACCGCGCGGGACCGAGAGGTGGTCAACCGCTTCAGCAAGGACGGGCAGATAACGGCCATCAGGGGAGCCCGGGCCTATCTGCCCGACCGGATCTCCCGGGTGGTCGCGCCGCACCGGCTGACCGATCCGAAGGCCGGTCCGCTGATTGCCGTCAAGTTGCACGTGCTCACGCGAAAGACGTTGGGCGGCTTGGAGACCGATCTCGATTCACGGGTGCTGGGTGCAGACGGTGAGCCGATCGGTGGGCTGTATGCCGCCGGTGAGGTGGCCGGCTTCGGCGGCGGCGGGGTGCACGGTTACCGATCCCTGGAGGGTACGTTCGTCGGCGGCTGCATCTTCTCCGGCCGGGCCGCCGGGCGTGGGGCAGCGCGGGACATCGGCTGAGAACCGCTCCCTCAGAACGTGATCCGCAGCTCCTCCCAGCCGCGGACGGTCGAAGCGGGCGCCAGCCGCATGCTGTCGTGGTCCAGGCCCCACTCCGGCCAGCGGTCCAGCAGCTCGTCGAGCGCCACCCGGCCCTCCAACCGGGCCAGGTTGGCGCCCAGGCAGTTCGACGATGTCGCTGCGGGCGCTGGAGAACGTCTGCCAGTCCGCCAGCGCCGCCTCGACGTCGGCGTGCCGCGAGAGCGCCCAGAAGTCGTAGCGCTCGTTGTAGTACAGCGGCGCCTCGTCGCGCAGCGCGGTGTAGGTCGGATACGGGTCGGCGACGATGCCGATGTCGTACGGGTCGTAATAGACCGGCATGTCGGCCACGCTAGTCCCGCTGATCAGCGATGTCGGCGTGGTTTCGGGTGGGCGTCCCGCCGACGGCGCTCAGAGGGCGACCGCGTTCTCCTCGGGCAGCACCCGGAAATCGGTGTCGGTCATCTCGGTCAGCCGGCCGTAGAAGATGCCCCTGGCCTCCGGCGCGACGATGCCCTGATGGATCGGCACCGCATGTGTCGGTGCGACGGCGCGCAGGTAGTCGACCGCCTCGGAGATCTTCATCCATGGCGCCGCCGCGGGGGTGGCGAGCACGTGCACCTCCTCGTCGGGGACGAGCAGCGCATCGCCGGGATGCATCAGGCGCGCGGGATGTTCGTCGTCGCCCACGACGTACGAAATGTTGTCGATGACAGGGATTTCCGGATGGATGACGGCGTGCCGGCCACCCATGCCCCGGACCGTCAGACCGGCGATGCTGAACTGGTCACCGGCATGCACCGTCTGCCACGCGCCGCCCAGCTGGGCCGCGGTCGCCGGGTCGGCGTAGAGCGCCGCGCCCGGGTTCGCCTCGACCAGCGCCGGCAGCCGCTCGGGATCGGCATGGTCGGGATGCTGATGGGTGACCAGGATCGCCGTCAGGCCGGTGATTCCCTCGAATCCGTGGGAGAAGTTCCCGGGGTCGAACAAGATGGTGGCGGTTTGACCGCCGTCGGCGCCGGGAAAGCTCGCCAGCAGGCAGGAATGCCCGAAATGCGTCAGCTCCATGTTTACGATTGTGCGCTGTCGCGGGGAGATACCCCAGGGGAGGTCGAGTGCGGACGGTGCTGGCGGTGGTTCTGCTGGCGTTGGCCCTGTTCGGGGCGCCCGTTTCGCGTGCCGAACCGGAGACCTGCCCCCCGCAGTGCGACCGGATCCCGGCCTCGGCGTGGCCGGACCCGCGGTCGTTGCCGCTGGGTCCCGCCAACCGCTGGCCTGCGCTCGCCGACGTGGCGGTGCCCGTCAACGCGCCGCGGTTCGGTTTCGAGGACCTCTGCGCCGGCTGGCCGGTCGCCGACGCCCGCGCCTTCGCCGTGGCCGCCCGCGCCGTCGTCGGCCGGCCCGACGGGCAGCTGCAGCTGCAGGGTCTGATCGTGCACTGGCGCGGGGAGACCTGGCGCGGCGGCGACCTGGCCAACGGCGTCTTCGGCGCTACCGTCGATGCGCTGCGCGCCTGCCGGACCAGCGCGGCCCGGTTGACCACGGCCGAACCGGACCGCGTCGCGGCCGTGCTCGACGGGCCGGTTCCGGCACGCGTCTATCTGCTGGTGGACCCGCGCAGCAGCACCATCAGCGAGCTGCTCTTGACCCGCGCGCCCACGTTGCCGGATTGGCCCGTGGTGCCCGACGCGCAGGTCCTCGATGCGATGTCGGCTCCACTGTGCGCGGCCTACCTGGCCTCCTGTGGGTAGTGTTGACGCGTCATTCCGGCGCCGATTCGAGGAGGAGTTCACGTGGCCCGAGTAGTGGTGAGCGTGATGCCGAAGGCGGAGATCCTGGACCCGCAGGGCCAGGCGATTGTCGGGGCACTCGGGCGGCTCGGTCATCCCGGTATCTCGGATGTCCGGCAGGGCAAGCGATTCGAACTCGAGGTGGACGACAGCGTCGACGACGAAGAGCTGGCCAAGATCGCCGAGTCGCTGTTGGCCAACACCGTCATCGAGGACTGGACCGTGACGCGGGAGAAGGGCGGCGGACCGTCATGACGGCAAAGGTCGGTGTCATCACCTTCCCGGGCACTCTCGACGACGTCGACGCCGCCCGCGCGGCCCGGGCCGTAGGCGCCGAATCGGTCAGCCTCTGGCACGCCGACGCCGACCTCAAGGGCGTGGACGCGGTGATCGTGCCGGGCGGGTTCTCCTACGGCGACTATCTGCGCGCCGGCGCCATCGCGCGGTTCGCACCGGCGATGGGCGCCGTCGTCGAGGCCGCCGGCCGCGGCCTGCCGGTACTGGGCATCTGCAACGGGTTCCAGGTGCTCTGCGAGGCCGGCCTGCTGCCGGGCGCGCTGACCCGCAACATCGGGCTGCACTTCGTGTGCCGGGACGTGTGGCTGCGGGTCGACTCGACCGCGACCGCCTGGACGTCGCGGTACGACCTGGGTGCCGAGATCCTGGTGCCGCTGAAGTCCGGCGAGGGCCGCTACGTGGCCAGCGATGCGGTGCTCGACGAACTCGAGGGCGAGGGCCGGGTGGCGTTCCGCTACGTCGACAACGTCAACGGCTCGCAGCGCGACATCGCGGGCATCTCGTCGGCCAACGGCCGGGTGGTCGGCCTGATGCCGCATCCCGAGCACGCCACCGAGGCACTCACCGGACCGTCCGATGACGGGCTGGGCATTTTCTACTCCGCGCTGGACGCGGTGCTGACCGCCTGACCGAACCCAGCACCTGGCCGAGCGTCCGCATTTGTACAACGCCGACGGCGTGCCACCGTACAAACACGGCCGATCGCGGGCAAATGGGGGCGGCCGGTCAGGCGCTCAGTGCGACGGAGGCCTCTGCGGTGTAGGCCAGGAAGGTCAGCGTCTCCTCCAGGTACAGCTGGACCGTGTCGATGTCGTGCGACAGGTAGCCGATCGACACATCGGTCCCCAGCTGGAGGTCGAAATCCCCTCCGCGCGTCGACAATACGAACACACCGTCGATCGCCGGGGCCCAGATGATGTCGCCGTCGACCAGCCGGTTGATGTGCTCGCGGATCGGGTAGCCGTTCACCGTCGTCTCGCTGACCAGGGTGTAGACATCGGCGGACAGCAGCACCGAGTACGGGCCGTCGACGCCGGCCAGTCGCAGCTCGGTGAGCGCCTGGGCGATCACGTCGGGGATCTCCCGCGGGTCCTGTGGCAGTGCCAGCGGGGGATTCGAACTCGACTTGCGGATGCCGTCGATATGGGCGGCGGCGTAGCCCTCGAAGATCGCCCGGTCCTCGACGAAGGCAAGCTTCTTGGCCGCCTCCTTCACCGGATCCCAGTCGGAGTCCTGCGAACCGCGCTCGACGTCGTCGATGTCGGTGCGCCGCAACGTGAACGGAACCCGCAGCCGCACCAACGGACGCGCATCCCGCAGGTGCGCCACCACCCCGTCGGCGGGTGCGGCGACGTCGTTGAGGTGGCCCGTGCTGACCGCCGCCGTCACCGGACCGCCGGGTCCGCTGACGTCCACCACGCGCCGCCCGGCGATGTGCCGCTTGAACGTGCGCGAGGCCTCGGTCTCGATCTCGGCCCAGGCTTCCTCGGTGATCGGCGCGAGTCCGCGGTACAGGTTGTTCATTGCGGTTGTCCTTTCAGGCTGCCGATGGCCAGTGATCCGTCGGTGGTGGTGGGAGTGACTGCGGGAGAATCGGTTCGGACCTCAGCGTGGTCGGGCATGGGCGGTGGATCGTCGAGGAAGTCGATTCTGGGCACGAAGAACATCGAACCGGTGACGGCCGTGGAGAAGTCGAGGATGCGGTCGGTGTTGCCCGGTGGGTCCCCGATGAACATGTTGCGCAGCATGTGCTCGGTGACCTCGGGGTCGCCCGAATAGGCGATGTAGTACGTGCCCGACTCGCCGTCACCCAGCGTGCCGAACGGCATGTTGGCCCGCAGGATCTGCAGGTCGTTGCCATCGTAGTCGGTCAAAGAGTTCAGTGCCACATGGGAATTCGAGGGCTTGACCGCGTCGTCGAGCTCGATGTCCTCGAGCTTGGTGCGGCCGATCACCAACTCCTGTTCGGTCACGCTCAGCGCATTCCACGCGGCCATATCATGGGTGTACTTCTGCACGTGCACGTAACTGGCGCCGGCGAAATCGCCGTCCGGGATCTGCGCCGCGATCACGGCGTCGGGCCCGTCGGGGTTCTCGGTCCCGTCGACGAACCCGAGCAGGTCACGCTGTTCGAAGAACTTGAATCCGTGCACCTCGTCGATCACCGTCACCGCATCGCCCATGGCGGCCAGCGCCCGACCGCCGAGCTCGAAGCACACGTCCATCGATATGCCCTTGATGTGCAACAGCAGATCGCCGGGTGTCGACGGGGCGTGATGACGCGCGCCGGTCAACTCGACGAACGGGTGCAGGTCGGCGGGCCGCGGCCCACTGAACAACCGGTCCCAGGCCTGCGATCCGATCCCCAGCACCAGGCTCAGCGCCGAGGAGGGCACCCGGAAACCGACCGCGCGCACCAACCCCGAGATGTCCGCCAGGGCGTCGTGGACCTGCTGTTCGCCGCCGTCTTCGATGGTTGCGACGATGAAGATGGCGGCCGGGGTGAGCGGCGTGAGCACGGGTTGCGGGCGACGCGCGGACACGTCGCCAACCCTACTGGCTGGCGGTGCACCGGCGGCTCCGAACATGGTCGAAGATGGAGTTCATGTCCGCAACCGCGCAGGGGCTCTGCGAGTTCATCGATGCCTCCCCGTCGCCCTTCCACGTGTGCGCAACCGCGGCGGCGCGCCTGACCGACGCTGGGTACCGCGAGCTGTCGGAGGCCGATGCCTGGCCGGAGCAGGGCCGGTTCTTCACGGTGCGCGCCGGGTCGCTGGTGGCCTGGGACAGCACCGGGACGCCCGGTCGGCCGTTCCGGATCGTCGGCGGTCACACCGACAGCCCGAACCTGCGGGTCAAGCAGCACCCCGACCGGGTGGTGGCCGGCTGGCAGGTGGTGGCGCTGCAGCCCTACGGCGGCGCCTGGCTGAATTCGTGGCTCGACCGCGACCTGGGCGTCAGCGGACGGCTGTCGGTGAGCTCGGGCGCCGGTATCGCGCACCATCTGGTCCGCATCGACGAGCCGGTGCTGCGGGTGCCGCAACTGGCCATCCACCTCGCCGAGGATCGGGCGGCGGTCAATCTGGACCCGCAGCGGCACGTCAACGCCGTGTGGGGACTGGGCGAGAGCCCGCGGTCGTTCGTCGAGTTCGTCGCCGCCCGCGCCGGCGTCGCACCCGATGACGTGCTGGGCTTCGACCTGATGACCCATGACCTGACCCCATCACAGGTGTGGGGTGACCAAGGCGAAGGGTTCGAGTTCGTCAGCGCACCCCGGCTGGACAACCAGGCCACCTGCTACGCCGGGCTGTCGGCGCTGCTGGCCACCGAGCCCGGGGCGCGGCCGGGGTCGTTCCGGTGCTGGCGCTGTTCGACCATGAGGAGGTCGGCTCGCAGTCCGACCACGGCGCACAGTCCGAGCTGCTGATCACCGTGCTCGAGCGCATCGCGCTGGCGGCCGGGAACGGTCGCGAGGAGTTCCTGCGCCGCATCGCCGGGTCGATGGTGGCCTCCGGGGACATGGCCCACGCCACTCATCCGAATTATCCCGACCGGCACGAGCCCGGCCACTTGATTGAGGTCAACGCGGGCCCGGTGCTCAAGGTGCAGCCCAATCTGCGCTACGCCACCGACGGGCGGACCGCGGCCGCGTTCGCGTCGGCATGCCGGCAGGCCGGGGTGGCGCTGCAACGCTACGAACACCGGGCCGACCTGCCGTGCGGGTCCACGATCGGGCCGATGACCTCGGCGCGCACCGGAATTCCCACCGTCGACGTCGGGGCGGCGCAGTTGGCGATGCATTCCGCGCGGGAGCTGATGGGCGCGCGTGATGTCGCCGCGTATTCGGCCGCGTTGCGCGCCTTCCTGTCACCGGCCTGATCCAGCGTCGGCGGTCATGACGCTCGGCATCGCGATGATCTGGTCGGTCGGTCGTCGGGTGGATCCACGGATGGCCGGGGCCCGTGCCGGTTGCGAGGTATGCGAAGGCGGTCCCGGCGGCGGCGACCGAATAAGCTGTCGCGGTGACGTCCGTTCCCCCCGTCGATACCGTCGAAAATGCCGCCGCCTCTCCCGAGCAGCCGCAGCCCTATCGCGAGCTCGGACTCAAGGACGACGAGTACGAGCGGATCAAGCAGATCCTGGGTCGTCGCCCCACCGATGCCGAACTGGCCATGTATTCGGTGATGTGGAGCGAACATTGCTCCTACAAATCGTCCAAGGTGCACCTGAGGTATTTCGGCGAGACCACCACCGACGAGATGAAGGCCGGGATGCTGGCCGGGATCGGTGAGAACGCCGGCGTCGTCGACATCGGTGATGGCTGGGCGGTGACCTTCAAGGTCGAGTCGCACAACCACCCGTCCTACGTGGAGCCCTACCAGGGCGCGGCCACCGGTGTGGGCGGCATCGTCCGCGACATCATGGCGATGGGCGCGCGACCCGTCGCCGTCATGGACCAGCTGCGCTTCGGCGCCGCCGATGCCCCCGACACCCGGCGGGTGCTCGACGGCGTGGTCCGCGGCATCGGCGGTTACGGCAACTCATTGGGGCTGCCGAACATCGGCGGCGAGACCGTGTTCGATGCGTCGTACGGCGGTAATCCATTGGTCAACGCGCTGTGCGTCGGGGTGCTGCGCAAGGAGGATCTGCACCTGGCGTTCGCATCGGGCACCGGCAACAAGATCATCCTGTTCGGCGCCCGCACCGGGCTGGACGGTATCGGCGGGGTGTCCGTGTTGGCCAGCGACACCTTCTCCGGGGACGAATCCGGTTCTGGCCGAAAGAAACTCCCGTCGGTCCAGGTGGGCGACCCCTTCATGGAGAAGGTCCTCATCGAATGCTGCCTCGAGCTGTACGCGGCGCATCTGGTGGTCGGGATCCAGGACCTCGGAGGCGCCGGACTTTCTTGTGCCACTTCGGAATTGGCGTCGGCGGGGGACGGCGGCATGGCGATCGAACTGGACCGGGTACCGCTGCGGGCGGCGAACATGTCCCCGGCCGAGGTGCTCTCCAGCGAATCGCAGGAGCGCATGTGCGCCGTGGTCACCCCGGAGAACGTCGAGAAGTTCATGGCGGTGTGCCGCAAGTGGGACGTCCTGGCCACGGTGATCGGCGAGGTCACCGACGGCGACCGGCTGAAGATCACCTGGCACGGCGACTGCGTGGTGGACGTGCCGCCGCGCACCGTCGCCCACGAGGGCCCGGTCTACCAGCGTCCGGTGGCCCGGCCCGAATCGCAGGACGACCTGATCGCCGACAGCTCGAAGAGCCTGCGCCGGCCGCAGACCGGCGACGAGCTGCGGGCGACCCTGCTCGCCCTGCTCGCCAGCCCGGCGCTGTGCAGCCGCGCGTTCATCACCGAGCAGTACGACCGCTACGTGCGGGGCAACACCGTGCTGGCCGAACACGCCGACGGCGGGGTGCTGCGCATCGATGAGGCCACCGGCCGGGGCGTCGCGGTGTCCACCGACGCCTCGGGCCGCTACACCCGGCTGGACCCGTACGCCGGTGCACAGCTGGCCCTGGCCGAGGCCTACCGCAACGTCGCGGTCACCGGGGCGACCCCGGTGGCCGTCACCAACTGCCTGAACTTCGGCTCGCCCGAGGACCCCGCGGTGATGTGGCAGTTCAGTCAGGCCGTCCGCGGCCTGGCGGATGGCTGTGCGGCCCTGGGTATTCCGGTCACCGGCGGCAATGTGAGCTTCTACAACCAGACGGGCTCGACGGCCATCCTGCCCACCCCGGTGGTCGGGGTGCTGGGCGTCATCGACGATGTCACCCGCCGTATTCCCACCGGCTTCGGCAACGAGCCCGGCGAGACGCTGATCCTGCTGGGCGACACCGCCGACGAGTTCGACGGCTCGATCTGGGCGCAGGTGGTCGGGGATCATCTCGGCGGGGTGCCGCCGCGTGTCGATCTTGGCCGGGAGAAGTTGCTGGCCGACGTGCTGACGGCGGCCTCGCGAGACGGACTGGTTTCAGCGGCCCACGACCTGAGCGAGGGTGGGTTGATGCAGGCGGTGGTGGAAGGCGCGCTGGCTGGCGAAACCGGTTGCCGCATCGTGCTTCCCGAGAACTTCCAAGAAGGGGATGCCCCGTTCGTCCTGCTCTTCTCCGAATCGGCCGGCCGGGTGCTGGTCGCGGTTCCGCGCACCGAGGAGAGCCGGTTCACCGCCATCTGCGAGGCTCGCGGGCTGCCGGCGACCCGCATCGGAGTGGTGGATCAAGGGTCGGATGCCGTCGAGGTCCAGGGCCGGTTCAGCGTGCCGCTCGATGAGCTGCGCGCGACGTGGGAGGCCACCCTGCCGGGCCTGTTCGGGTGATCGTCCGGCGATGACCGACCCGGTTGACCGCGCCACGCAGCGTCACCCGCTGCTGGAGTGGGCGTGGTCGCTGGTGCGTCTGGACTTCGTCGGGATTCCGTTCGGGGCGTTGTTCTTCTGTCTGTCGCTGACCCCGTCGCTGCTGCCGCGGGACTGGCTCTATGCCGGGATCATCGGTGGGCTCAACGCCGCCGTCGGCTACGGCATCGGCGTGGTCGTCGGGATACTGTTCCATCGCTTGGTGTTACGCGGCCGCATGTGGTGGCCGCCGAGTCGCGCGGCGCTGCGCTGGCTCAAAGGGCTGACGGTGGTGGGATCCCTCGCGCTGCCGGTCGCCATGATCGTCCCGGCCGCCGCGTGGCAGCGGCAGGTGTCCGCGCTGATGGGAATCGACGGACCGGCGACGCCGGGCTACTACCGCACGCTGGTGGTCGCGGTGCTGTTCGGTGCGGTGGTGGTGGCCGTCGCACGGGTGGTGCGCGATGCCATCCGGGCGCTGGCGCGGGTCCTGATCCGGCGCTGGCACGTCAACGACGAGGTCGCACTGTTCATCGGCACGACAGTCGTGGTGGTACTTCTGCTGACGTTGGTCAATGGCGTGTTGTTCCGCGGGTTCCTGGCCGGCGCCAGCCGCGTCTTCCAGCCGCAGAATTCCACCACGCGCGCCGGCGTCGAACAGCCGAAGGAACCCGAAAGATCGGGCAGCCCAGCATCTTTCGCGCAATGGGACACTCTGGGATATCAGGGCCGCAACTTCGTGGCCACCGGACCAGACGCGGCCGAGCTGACCCACCTCAACGGTGCGCCGGGTCGGGAGCCGGTCCGGGTGTACGCGGGCCTGCAGAGTGCGCCGACGGACTCCGGACGGATCGCGCTGCTGCTGAGCGAACTCGAACGCACCCACGCGTTCGACCGCAAAGTGCTGGCCATCGTGCCGACCACGGGCACCGGCTGGGTCAACCCGGTGGCAGCCCGGGCGCTCGAGCTGATGTACAACGGCGACACCGCGATGGTGGCGCTCCAGTATTCCTACCTGCCGAGCTGGATCTCGTTCGCCGGCGATGCGCAGAAGTCCGCCGAATCCGGCCGGATGCTGATCGACGCGGTCCACGAACGGTGGGAGCGACTTCCCGCCGGCCACCGGCCCAAGCTGCTGCTCTACGGCGAGAGCCTGGGCTCGCTGGCCGGCCAGTCGGCGTTCGGCTACCTCCCCGACATCTCCCGGATGGGGTTCGACTCGGTGCTGTGGGTCGGACCGCCGAACGCCAGCACGCTGTGGCGGGCCCTGGTGGCCCGCCGGGATCCCGGCAGCCCGGAGGTCGCGCCCCACTATGACGGCGGTCGCACCGTGCGGTTCTCCCAGGCCGGGGACACCGCCGAGATCCGGCGCGACACCGCTGCGCCGTGGCCCGGTACGCGGGTGCTCTACCTCCAACACCCGTCGGACCCGATCGTGTGGTGGTCGTCGGATCTGCTGTTCGCCAAACCGGATTGGCTGTCCGAGCCGCCGGGGCGCGACCGCAGTCCCGCCATGCGGTGGTACCCGTTCGTCACCTTCTCCCAGGTCGGCGTCGACGTCTTCAAGGCCGCCGATCTGCCTGGCGGGCACGGTCACAACTACGGCACGTACGTGCTCGACGGGTGGGCAGCGGTGGCTCCGCCGCCCGGCTGGACCGACGCCGATACCGAGCGCGTGCGGGTGGCGCTGGAGAAGACGATGGCCGAGGACGGCCCCGCGAGCTGAGCTCGGTCCGCGGCGGCCGCGGCCAGCCACGGCAGCGTGTCGGTGAAGGCGTGTGCGGCGCCGCCGTGGTCGCGCGCGTAGTCGTCGATCACCGGCATGGCGGGGCATCGATCTCGATTGTCGGCCCGCTGCCCATGAGTCACGGGTGCGGGACCGATGTGGTTGATTTGCAGACATGAACCGACGCCGGCTCGCGGTGGGCTTGGCCGGCGCGTTGGTCGGATACAGCGCCACGGCGGGACTGTCGATCCCGGGCCGGCGGCACCCGGTGGTGCAGGCCGCGATCGGGACCGCGGCGGCCGTCGCCACCCGGGCCCCGCTGGGACTGCGCGGTGCGGCACG
>JAKIXW010000111.1 GCA_022708865.1 Acidobacteriota bacterium | reverse complement strand
TCATCAATTCTGCACTGCCGCAACGGTTGTGGACCCGGGCCTCGGCGCTGGTATCGGCGATGTGGGGAGTGGGCACCGTGGTGGGCCCGGCCGCCGGGGGGTTGTTCGCCCAATTCGGTTCATGGCGCTGGGCATTCGGTGCTCTGGCGGTCCTGACGGTCGCCATCGCAGCGCTCGTACCCATCGCCCTGCCGGCCCGTCCGGCCGGTGAGACCCAGGACGCCGGCCGGAACGTCCCGGTCTGGTCGCTGCTGCTGCTGGGCGGCGCCGCGATGTCGGTCAGTGCCGCCGGGATACCCGACGACGTGAAGGTTTCGGGTGCACTGCTGGGGGTCGGTGCGGTGTTGGTCGCCCTTTTCCTGCGGTTCGATCACCGTCCCGGGGCATCGGTGCTGCCGCCCAGCGCATTCGGGCCCGGACCGTTGAAGTGGATCTACCTCACGCTGGGTCTGTTGATGGCCGCGACGATGGCCGACATGTATGTGCCGCTGTTCGGGCAGCGGCTCGCCCACCTGGCGCCCGTGGCCGCCGGGTTCCTGGGCGTCGCCCTGTCGGTGGGCTGGACGGTCAGCGAGATCGCCAGTGCGTCGGTGAGCAGAACGCGCACGACCGCGCGCATCGTCGCGGTCGCCCCGTTGGTGATGGCCGCCGGTCTGGCGCTGGCCGCTGTCAGCCAGATCGCGGAGGCTCCGCTGCGCGTGGTGGCGTTGTGGGTGGTCGCGCTGTTCGTCGCCGGTTGCGGGATCGGGATGGCCTGGCCGCACCTGTCGGCCTGGGCGATGGGCGATGTCGCCGACCCCGCCGAGGGTGGTGTCGCGGCGGCGGCGATCAACACGGTGCAGTTGATCTGCGGCGCGTTCGGCGCGGGTTTGGCCGGTGTGGTGGTCAACGTCAACGGGCACGGCGACGCCAGCGCCGCCCGCTGGATGTTCGGCCTGTTCGCGGGGCTGGCGGCGCTGACCGGCGTCGCGTCCTACCGGGCCTCCCGCGGCCGCTCCTGACCCCCCCCCTTTCCTTCCCGCGAGCGTCCGTGTCTGTACAGCGCCACGCCGCGCCTGGTGTACAAATGCGGACGCTCGCGGGGAGAAAGGGGGGATAGGCACCGGCCTGCAAAGCCGTTTACACGGGTTCGAATCCCGTCACTCGCTCGGACATGTTTGCGCGCGTTCGATCGGGCATTGTGCGGTGTGGGCAATGGCCAACGGAACACTGCGAATTGAGCCAGATCCGGTTCACGCGTTGGACATTGCGGCGAGACATCGGCAGGATCAGCGGAGAACTGAAATGGGACGGTGAATGTCTGGATTCCGCGACAGGATTGTCAACCTCTTCCAACGGCATTTGGCGAATCCCATCGTCAAACTCATTCCCTCGCAGACGTTGCTGGAGACAACCGGCCGCAAGTCGGGCGAACCGCGCCGCACCGCGGTGGGCGGACGTCGCGTCGGAGACGAATTCTGGTTGGTGGCGGAGTTCGGTGAGGGCGCACAGTACGTGAAGAACATCCGGGCAAACCCCAGGGTCCGGCTGCGACTTCGGGGCCGTTGGTTGACGGGCACCGCACACCCCCTTCCCGAGGATGATCCGGTCGCGCGGCTGCAACAGCTTCCTTCCTTCAACAGCTTTGGCGTGCGGACCTTCGGCTCCGATCTGCTCACCATCCGGATCGACCTCGACTGAGGCTCGTCAGCACATGTCGCCCTCACCGGGCGGCGATCATGGCGGTCATCGCCGCACCGAAAACGATCGCCGGCGCGGCCATGCAGCTCAGGAATCCGAATCCGCCGACCGCCGGCGGTGAAGGCCAGCACGGTCTTGACGATCAGGTTGGACCCCAGCGCGGCCGCGATCGCAACCAGGGCGGTATCGACGGTGATATCGCCCTTGGCGGCCAGGCTCGCGGCCGCCACCGAGCCGGCATGAGCGTCGGCCAGGCCCGCGGCGAACGCGGCCAGCACCGCACCCTGGGGGCCGAATACGTCAGCGCCCCAACGGGCTACGAAGAGGGCGAAGGTCAACACCGCCGCCAGAATCAGGGCGGGCCGCAGAGCGAACGGGCGTCCTGAGGGCGTGGCGTCGGTGGCGCTGTCGTCAGTGGTGTCCTCGGTCGGGTGATGTCCGCTGCGGGCGACGAACACGGAGATGCCGACGAGCACCGCGGCCCCAGCGACCACCGGCAGCCACAGCAGCCGCAGGACGTCGACGTCGACGACGGCGATGACGATGAGCAGCTGGAGGAACGTCGCAAGGCTGGCCAGCAGCGCACCGGCGAGCGGCGACCGACTGGTGGTTGTCCGGCTCAGGCGAGCCATCGACGCCGTGGTCGCGCTCGCCGAGACGAACCCGCCGGCCAGGCCGGTGACCAGAAGGCCGCGTTCGCGGCCGAGCGCCCGAACGCCGATGTAACCGAACCAGCCGATACCGGTCAACAGAACGACGAGCAACCACACTTTCGACGGGTTGAGCACGCCGTAGGGGCCGAGGTTCCGGTCCGGCAGCAGCGGCAGGATCACGAACGCCACCACCAGGAACCGGATCGCGTCCTCGACCTCGACCTCGCTGACGACCTCACGGGCGAAATGGTGGATCCGCGCCTTCGACACGAGCAGGCCCGCGACCACCACAGCGAGGGCAACGGCCAACGCGGGGCGGGTGAGGGCCAGGGCGCCGAGCAGGTAGGCGACCAGGGCGGCGACCGCGGTGGTGATTCCCGCATCCTCGGCACTGGTGCGAAAGTACGACAACGCCACCAACGTGCCCACGCCGACGAAGCCCGCCACCACGACCCACGTGTCGAAGCTCGCCGAAACCACGCCGGCCAACGACAGCAACGCGAACGAGCGCGATCCGGCGGGGATCCTGCGGATGTGACTGCGTTCGCGTTCGAGGCCGATCAGCAACCCGATGGCCAGCGCTATCAGGAACGGCTGGATCTGCTGCCAATTCATCGGGGACTCCTATGCGCAGACCAGGCTGTGTCAAAGCGTATGTCGCTGGCCGCGATTCCGCGCAGAACTCAGCGGGTGCCGGCCCACCGGCTCAGTCGCCGGCCAGCGCCAGCACCTCGTCGAACCCGGCACTGAGGCACTCCCGGAGCAGGTCGTGGTCGGGGATCGCCGCGGTGTCGACGTTGACGCCCACCGCGCACGTGTCCACGTACGTCAGCAGTGTGACGTTGAGCGCGGATCCGATGGTGGGCCCGAACGCGTACTGGGCGCGCACCTTCGCGCCGCCGAGGAAGACCGGCACCGGGACCCCAGGAACGTCGCTGGCGACGAAGTCGACGTTGCGCAGGATGGAGCCGATGTACCAGCGCGGCATGAGGTTCAGCGCGCCGGCGATGGTCTGCGTCAGCGGTAGCGACGGTTCGTCACGCACCCGGCTGGTGCGCTCATGGATCGCCGCGATGCGTTGCGCCGGATCGGCGACGCCTACCGGCACGTCGAAACGCATCAGCGTTATCCTGTTGCCGCCCATGGGATCTGACTCGTGACGCAGACTGATCGGCATGCTCAGGTGCAGGTCGCCCACCGCGGTGCCGTGCTTCTCGTGGTAGAGCCGCAGCCCGCCGGCGATACCGGCCACGAACGCGTCGTTGAGCGCCCCTCCGGCGCGGTGCGCCGCCTCACGCAACCCCGCCTTGGGGACGTCGAGCACCGCCAGCCGGCGGGTCAGATCACGCTCGGTCATCAGCTCCGAGCCGGTGCGGTTCACGGGCCGAACGGTCCGGTAGACCGACGCCGCGGTGGCCGTGACCGATCCGATCGTGCCGAGCGGGCTGCGCAGGCCGCCTGCCAGCGCGGCGGGCACCGCGCGGATGCCGCCGCCCACCACGCGGCCGACCAGGCCGAGGTTGTAGCGCAGGGCGTCCCGGTATCCGGCCAGTGCGCCGGGCCGGGCCACCGCAGGTGGGTCGGGAAGGGGTTCGCGCCGGCGCGGAGTGGCAGACAGGTCGAACAGCTTCAGCCCGATCTGGACACCGCCGACCCCGTCGGTCAGCGCGTGGTGCACCTTGCACAGCAGCGCCGATCCACCACCCTCCAGACCGTCCACCAGCGTGGCCTGCCACATCGGCCGGGCGGGATCGAACGCCTCCATCTGGGCCAGGCGCGTCATCTCGAGCACGCCGTCGAACGTGGCGGGCTCGGGGGCACCGACGCGCCGGACGTGGTAGTCGAGGTCGAATTCGACAACCGGTTCCCACCTCGGTGGCGTACCACCCGGGGTGGACACCACCCGCCGACGGAACATCGGCAGGGTCCGGCTGACGGCGTCGAACCTCTCGCGCAGAACGTCCCAGTCGGGGGTGCCGTCCATCATCAGGACGGTCACGATGGTGGATCGCAGTCGCGGATCGCTCTCCATCTGATAGGTGAAAGCGTCACTGTTGCGCATGAATTCGGCCATGTCGGCCTCCTTGCCACTCACGATCCAACTTAGGAGCGTGGCGCGGCGCGGGCGACGGTTCCGCGCGGAATCAGGACTTTCGCCGTGCAGCCAGGGACTTAATGCCTGGCGCGACCGATGGTGTCGCGGATCAGTATTCCCAGCGCCCAGCCGACGAGTGACAGGACGATGGCGCCCCAGATCGCCGTCCACCAGAACTTGTCGATGAAAAGGCCCCAGTGTGTGACGTGATCGGTGATCCAGGAGGTGATCCACAACATCAACGCGTTGATGACGACATGCACCAGACCCAGCGTCAGGATGTAGAGCGGTATCGCCAGAATCTGCACGATCGGCTTGATGACGGCGTTGACCAGTCCGAAGATCACCGCGACCACCAGGATGATGCCGATCCGCTGCATTGTGTCGGCGCCACCGACGATGTCGATACCCGGCACGATCAGCGTCACCAGCCAGAGGGCGAGGCCGGTGAACGCGGTGCGAATGAGGAACGGTCCCATGGTGACGATCTTGACATGCGGTCGTCGGGGAGGGCTGGAAATCAGCGGCGACTCCTGTTGTCGGGCACTGGTTTTCCAGCACTGTGACGGCGCCGACATCGCCGCGGCGGATGTGCGCTGGATCGACCGGATGGGCGGATGTCGGCAAACTCACCTGCGCCGTTTCCGTGCTGGTGAGGGCGCCGAGCACCACGTCAGCGCCATAACGGCGCGGCGATTCCTGCCCGATTGTGACCCAACTTCGCGCGGGTACGGGTTACTGTCTCGGAGGACGCTGGATCACCGATGAACTGTGGAGGGCATGGATGAGCAGCTACAAGACTGTGGTTGTCGGTACGGACGGCTCGGACTCGTCACTGCGTGCTGTCGACCGAGCGGGCGCACTCGCTTCCGGTCCCGACGCCAAGGTCATCGTGGCGACGGCCTACTTCCCGTCGACCGACGACTCGCGTGCTGCCGACGTCCTCAAGGACGAGGGCTACAAGATGGCGGGCAACGCGCCGATCTACGCGATCCTGCGTGAGGCCAAGGACCGAGCCAAAGCGGCCGGCGCCGCCAACATCGAGGAGAAGGCGATCGTCGGCGCGCCGGTCGATGCGCTGGTCGATCTCGCCGAAGAAGTCAACGCCGACCTGCTGGTGGTCGGAAATGTCGGCCTGAGCACCATCGCCGGGCGTCTACTCGGCTCGGTGCCGGCCAACGTCGCGCGTCGCTCCAAGATCGACGTGCTGATCGTTCACACCACCTAGATCCCTGCGGCATTACCAGCCGCGTTCGCGCCACTCCCGCAGGTGTGGTCGTTCGGCACCGAGCGTCGTGTCGTCGCCGTGCCCGGGATAGACCACGGTCGAATCGTCGTAGACGTCGAACACCCGGCTGGACACGTCGCCGAGCAGCCGCTCGAAATCGCCGTCCTGCCACGTCTTGCCGACCCCGCCCGGGAACAGGCAGTCGCCGGTGAAGAGCTGCGTCACCCCGCCGGTGGCCTCGCCGGACAGCGCCAGTGCCACCGAACCCGGCGTGTGGCCGCGCAGGTGGATGACGTCGAACTCGAGATCGCCGACGGTGACGGTGTCGCCACCGGCGAGCAATCGGTCCGGGGTGACCGGCAGGGGCTCGGCATCCAGCGCGTGTGCGGCGGTGGGTGCGCCCGTCGCCGCGGCGAGCGCCTCCAGCGCCTGCCAGTGGTCGAAGTGCTGATGCGTGGTGAGGATCAACGACACGTTCGGCGCGTGGCCCCGGACCACCTCGGTAAGGGTGTCGGCGTCGTTGGCGGCGTCGATCAGCAGTGTCTCTCCGGTGCGGGCACACGTCACCAGGTACGCGTTGTTGTCCATCGGGCCGACCGACACCTTGACGATCGAGGCCCCGGGCAGGGTGCGCCGGGCGCCGGAACCCGCTTCGACGTGGCCGGTGTAGTTGTCATCGATCACAGTCATGCCGGTCACGTTACTGCCCGGCGTGTGCCTCGTCGGCTCGTCGACTTGTCGGTCCCGACGCCTAGCATGGACGTGGCGTGTGTGGAAAGGGCTGAGGGTAGACCGTGGCCGACCGCCTCATCGTCAAGGGTGCGCGCGAGCACAATCTGCGCAGTATCGACCTCGATCTGCCGCGCGACGCGCTGATCGTATTCACCGGGTTATCCGGCTCGGGGAAGTCGTCCCTGGCATTCGACACCATCTTCGCCGAGGGGCAGCGGCGCTACGTCGAGTCACTGTCCGCATACGCGCGGCAGTTCCTGGGCCAGATGGACAAGCCCGACGTCGACTTCATCGAGGGACTCTCGCCGGCGGTGTCCATCGACCAGAAATCCACCAACCGCAACCCGCGTTCGACGGTCGGCACCATCACCGAGGTCTACGACTACCTGCGTCTGCTGTACGCGCGGGCGGGCACGCCGCACTGCCCGATCTGCGGCGAGCGGATCGCCAGGCAGACGCCGCAGCAGATCGTCGACCAGGTGCTCGCGATGGAGGAGGGCACCCGCTTCCAGGTGCTGGCGCCCGTGGTGCGGACCCGTAAGGGCGAGTTCGTCGACCTGTTCGACAAGCTCAACACCCAGGGCTACAGCCGGGTGCGCGTCGACGGCGTGGTGCATTCGCTGACCGACCCGCCGAAACTCAAGAAGCAGGAGAAGCACGACATCGAGGTGGTCGTCGACCGCCTGACCGTCAAGGCCACCGCCAAGCAGCGGCTCACCGACTCGGTGGAAACCGCGCTGAACCTCGCCGACGGCATCGTGGTGCTCGAATTCGTCGATCGGGAGGACGACCACCCCAACCGGGAGCAGCGCTTCTCCGAAAAGTTGGCCTGCCCCAACGCGCACCCGTTGGCCGTCGACGACCTCGAACCCCGATCGTTCTCGTTCAACTCGCCGTACGGCGCCTGCCCGGAATGTGTCGGTCTGGGCATCCGGAAGGAGGTCGACCCCGATCTGGTGGTGCCCGATCCCGAGTTGACGCTCGGCGAGGGTGCCGTGGCGCCGTGGTCGATGGGGCAGAGCGCCGAGTACTTCACCCGGATGCTGGCAGGGCTCGGCGACGCGCTCGGATTCGACGTCGACACGCCGTGGAACAAGCTGCCCACCAAGGCGCGCAAGGCAATTCTCGAAGGCTCCGATCAGCAGGTCCACGTCCGTTACAAGAACCGGTACGGCCGAGTGCGGTCCTACTACGCGGACTTCGAAGGTGTGCTGGCGTTCCTGGAACGCAAGATCGAGCAGACCGAGTCGGAGTTGATGAAGGAGCGCTACGAGGGCTTCATGCGGGACGTGCCGTGCCCCGTCTGCCAGGGCACCCGACTCAAGCCGGAAATCCTGGCGGTCACCCTCGCCGCCGGCGAGCGCGGTGCGAAGTCCATTGCCGAGGTGTGCGCGTTGTCCATCTCGGACTGCTCGGACTTCCTCAACGCCCTCACCCTCGGCCCGCGCGAACAGGCGATCGCCGGGCAGGTCCTCAAAGAGGTGCAGTCCCGGCTGGGCTTCCTGCTGGATGTCGGCCTCGAGTACCTGTCGCTCGAGCGTGCCGCGGGCACGTTGTCCGGCGGCGAGGCCCAGCGCATCCGGCTGGCCACCCAGATCGGCTCGGGGCTGGTGGGCGTGCTCTACGTGCTCGACGAACCGTCGATCGGTCTGCATCAACGCGACAATCGCCGGCTCATCGAAACCCTCACGCGGCTAAGGGATCTCGGTAACACCCTGATCGTCGTCGAACACGACGAGGACACCATCGCGCACTCGGACTGGGTGGTCGACATCGGCCCGGCGGCCGGCGAGCACGGCGGAACCGTCGTGCACAGCGGCCCGTACGCCGACCTGCTGCGCAACAAGGACTCGATCACCGGCGCGTATCTGTCCGGTCGACAGCGGATCGAAACGCCGGACATGCGCCGGGTGGCCGACCGGCGCCGGCAGCTGACCGTGGTCGGTGCCCGCGAGCACAACCTGCGCGATATCGATGTCGCGTTCCCGCTCGGGGTGTTGACCGCCGTCACCGGGGTGTCCGGTTCGGGCAAGTCGACGCTGGTCAACGACATCCTGGCATCGGTACTGGCCAACAAGCTCAACGGTGCCCGGCAGGTCCCGGGACGGCACACCCGGATCACCGGGCTGGACCACGTCGACAAGCTGGTGCGCGTCGACCAGTCACCGATCGGGCGCACCCCGCGGTCCAATCCAGCCACCTATACCGGGGTGTTCGACAAGATCCGCACGTTGTTCGCCGCCACCACCGAGGCCAAGGTGCGCGGGTATCAGCCAGGGCGGTTCTCGTTCAACGTCAAGGGCGGCCGCTGCGAGGCATGTTCGGGCGACGGCACCATCAAGATCGAGATGAACTTCCTGCCCGATGTCTACGTGCCGTGCGAGGTCTGTCAGGGTGCCCGCTACAACCGGGAGACGCTCGAGGTCCACTACAAGGGCAAGACCATCTCCGAGGTCCTCGACATGTCGATCGAGGAGGCCTCCGAGTTCTTCGAACCGATCAGCGGGATCCACCGCTACTTGAAGACGCTGGTCGATGTCGGGCTGGGGTACGTCCGGCTGGGCCAGCCCGCACCGACGCTGTCCGGCGGTGAGGCCCAGCGCGTCAAGCTGGCCGCCGAATTGCAGAAGCGCTCGACCGGCCGAACGGTCTACATCCTCGACGAACCCACCACCGGGTTGCACTTCGAAGACATCCGCAAGCTACTGAAGGTCATCAACGGCCTTGTGGACAAAGGCAATTCGGTGATCGTCATCGAGCACAACCTCGACGTCATCAAGACCTCCGACTGGGTCATCGACATGGGTCCCGAAGGCGGCGCCGGCGGCGGCACCGTCGTCGCCCAAGGCACTCCGGAGGACGTGGCGAACACCCCGGAGAGCTATACCGGCAAGTTCCTGGCCGAGATGCTGGCCGGCCCTGCGCCGTCGCCGACCAAGCGGCCGGCCCGCAAGCGCAAGGCGTCCGCCTGAGCTAACCGACCGACCTGGACAGCGGCGACGGTCGTCCAGATGGTCGATGGAAAACCCCGGTATCCGAGCCCACAGCGACAGGTAGGGCGTCGCCGGGTCGGTGGCGTGCAACCCGACGAGGTCCCTGGCCAGCGTCTCGACGGACTCTGGCGCGATGTCCGAGGCCAGGTGGTGTCGGCGGGCCGGGCCCGCCGTTCGCCGTCGGCGAATCTGCGCATCAGGGACGAACCGTAACCGTTGGGCCCCGACGAAATTTGGGATCGGTAGCGAGGCCGGCCGTCTTGACTTCATCTCGACGACGCCAGCGAGGCGACGCACGAACGAAGGGACTATCGATGAAGCGAGTTGTCGCAGGTGTGATCGGACTGGCCGCGGGGGCTGCCCTGGTGGTGGGCTGCTCCGACGACAGCGGAAAGAGCAAGCCGGGGTCGAACTCCCCGTCGGCGACCGCAAGCCCCCAGGTGTCCAGCGGCGGCAAGACCGCGGTCAAGGTCGACGGCGCCGACTTGCAGGGCCTGGATCTGAACTCGGTGACCTGCGTCAAGCAGGGCGGCAAGATCAATGTCGCCAGCGCCGCGATCGGCGGCCAGCAGGGCCTGGGCGTCGTGATGACCGACGAAGCCGCCCCGGTGGTGCAATCGCTCGGAATGGTGTTCGACGGCAATGCGCTGGCGGTCACCAACATGGGTGGCGCCAGCGTCGGATCCGCCAAGGTCAGTGTCGACGGCAGCACCTACACGATCACCGGTGAGGCCAGCGGGGCCGACATGAAGAACCCGATGGCCGGCATGATCACCAAGCCGTTCACCATCACGGTGACCTGCAGCTGACCAGTGGGAGGGGGTTAGCGGCGGGCGTGCCGAGCGCGCCCGCCGCTTCCTATGATTACGCGGTGGCGATCGATCCGGGAGTCGCGAGCGAGCTGGCGCGGGCGCGCCACCTCGCCCTGGCTGCGGACGAAGGCGCGGCCAAGGAGCTCCTGCTGTCGCTGATGCCGGCGATCGAGCAGGCCGACCGCGACGACCTCATGCTCGAGGTGCTCGCCCAGCTCGGCGACATCTACCTGGTCCGAACGGCATACGACGGGGTGACCGAAGCCGTGAAACGCATCCGCGACTGCCTGGACACCTATCGCGGGATCCGGGCCGGGCAGCGGCCGGATCTGGCCGGAGAGGTCACCTTCTCCGATGCCGAGATCGACCAGATGCTCTCTCGCTACACCCGTCGCGCGCTGTTCCTGCAGATCGGCCTGGCCGCTGCACACGGCGAACATGAGGCGGCCGAATCCGGACTGCAGGATCTGATCGATCACCCCTCGGAAGCGGTGGAGGGGGCCGGTGAACACCGGCGGCTGGTGACCCACGCGCGAATCCTGTGCGCCGCGGCATTGTGCGACGACGACCTGCATGTGCAGTCGATCCCGCTGTGGGAGAACGTGTTCGACGCGCTCGACGGACCGGGCGACGGGTCGGAGGAGGACGACTCCCTGCGGGTGCTGGCCGGTACCGGGTACGGGCGGTTCTGCGTGGAGACCGGCCGCCTCGTCGAGGCCGAGCCCTGGCTGCGCCGGGCCGAAGCGCGGGCCGAGGCGCGCGGTTGGGCGCTGGCCACCGCACGCACCCAGTTGGAGCGGGCCACCGCCGCGTGGTCGGCGGGCGACCGGGCCGCCGCCCAGGATCTGGTGCACGCGGCCTACCCGTCGATCGCCGAACACGCACGTGCGCACGATGTCTCGCGATGCTGGCTGTACTTCGGGCTGATCAGCATCTCGGTCAATGCGCTCGATGACGCCGACGAGCGGCTCGGTCACGCCGAACGGCACTGGCGTGAACTCGGCCGCCCCCTGCACATTCACCGGATCCTGTTGCAGCGCAGCTGGGTCGACATCCTGCGCGGTGACTTCACCGCTGCGCGCGACCGGGTGGCGGCGGCCCGGGGCCTGCTCGACGAATGGCCCCGGCACAGCTGGCTGCAATATGCCCGGCTCGACGATCACCTCGGATCGATCCTGCGGGCCGAGGCCCTCGCCGATCCCGGCGCCGCCGAGGAGAAGTTCGCCCAGGCGGCCGAGCTGAAGATCCCCGCCGCACTTGCCGTCGATTCCGTCCGGTATGCGATCGGCGACGCCGACGCCCGGATGCGCTGGGCCGCCCACGTCTCGGCACGCATCCTGGCCGGGGCCTTCGCGGTGGCCTGGGAGTGGGGGAACACCGACGTCGTTCGCGAGCTCGTCGAATATCACTGTGCGCGAGGCACATTCAACGCGCCGGAGGCGCTGGTGAGCGCCGACTGGGCCGATACCGCCACCGCGGCCGTGCCGGTCGACGAGACCGGAGAATACGCCCTGGTGGCCTCCGGTCACGGCTCCGTGGCGGCCGGACCGCTCACCACCTTGGGGGCGCTGCCGCCCCTGCAGATGGATCCCGGTGCCGCGGCCGTCCTGGGCCACTACCGCGAGCTGGCCACGCTGCGCTACGGCCGCCGGGTCACCGCCGATGAAACCGCGTGGCCGACATGGCCGTGACCGCACCGCCCACGCTCGTGATGCGCTATGCCGACGTCGGCGTCGCCGTCTACGCCAGCCTGCGGATCGTCGGCGTGCCGGACTCCACCGTCACCTGGATGATCGAGAGCACCGAACTGGCCGCGCTCGGCGATCTGCTTGCCGACGCGACCCCGGATCCCCGCCCTGCCGAGAGCCCGCGGGCCGCGGTCGAGCGTGCCCTCACGTCCGGCGCACTGGCCACCCCGGCCGGCGAGCAGGACCTGGCCGAACGGCTCGGCGAACGGCTGATCCCGCCGGCGGG
>JAKIXW010000110.1:11922-12190 GCA_022708865.1 Acidobacteriota bacterium | reverse complement strand
GGCTTCGTGCCGTCGTACTCGATGCACCCGATCATCTCCGACGGCACCCAGACCCGGTGGTTGCAGGCCGCCCGGGCATCTGATTTCGGGCTGGACGTGGACGTCGCGGTCGCCGCGATCACCGAGCAGCGGCCCGACATCGTCTTCGTCACGAGCCCGAACAACCCGACGGGTCAGAGCGTCCCGCTCGAAGACCTGCGCCGGATCCTGGCCGCGATGACCGGCGGCATTCTGATCGTGGACGAGGCGTACGGCGAATTCTCCTCGC
>JAKIXW010000110.1:0-11840 GCA_022708865.1 Acidobacteriota bacterium | reverse complement strand
GGTTGGGCTATCTGATCGCCGCGCCCGCCGTGATCGACGCCCTGCTGCTGGTCCGTCTGCCGTACCACCTGTCAGTGTTGACCCAAGCCGCCGCGCGGGCCGCGCTGCGCCACGCAGACGACACACTCGCCAGCGTCGCAACCCTGGCGACCGAACGGGATCGCGTGTCGAAGGCCTTGTCCGACATGGGGTTCCGGGTCATTCCCAGCGACGCGAACTTCGTCCTCTTCGGCGAATTTGAGGACGCCGCGGCCACCTGGCGGCGGTATCTGGACGTCGGCGTGCTGATCCGCGACGTCGGCATCCCCGGATACCTGCGGACCACCATCGGGCTGGCCGCCGAGAACGACGCATTTCTGGCCGCCAGCGCCCAGCTGGCCTCGACGGTAGGAGCATCATGAGCAACCGGGTCGCCAAGGTCGAACGCAGGACCAAGGAATCCGATATCGTCGTGGAGATCGACCTCGATGGCACCGGCAAGACCGACATCGACACCGGAGTGCCCTTCTTCGATCACATGCTGACCTCCCTGGGCAGCCACGCCAGCTTCGATCTGACCGTGAAGGCCAAGGGCGACATCGAGATCGAGGGCCACCACACCATCGAGGACACCGCGATCGTGCTGGGCCAGGCGCTCGGGCAGGCGCTCGGCGACAAGAAGGGCATCCGCCGGTTCGGCGATGCGTACATCCCGATGGACGAGACGCTGGCGCACGCCGCCGTCGACGTCTCGGGCCGGCCGTACTTCGTGCACACCGGCGAGCCCGACTACCTGGTGGACTTCACCATCGCGGGTTCGGCGGCGCCGTACCACACCGTGATCAACCGGCACGTGTTCGAGTCGCTGGCGTTCAATGCGCGCATCGCCCTGCATGTGCGCACGCTGTACGGTCGCGACCCGCACCACATCACCGAGGCGCAGTACAAGGCGGTCGCCCGCGCGTTGCGGCAGGCCGTCGAGCTCGATCCGCGGGTCTCCGGGGTGCCGTCCACCAAAGGCAGCCTGTGAGCGACGATGCCCCCGGGGGACTCCTGTGACGAAGCGAAAGCTCGTCGTTGTCCTGGACTATGGCTCGGGCAACCTACGTTCGGCACAGCGGGCGCTCGAGCGCGTGGGTGCGGACGTCGAGGTCACTGCTGACCCGGATGCTGCTGCCAACGCCGACGGTCTGGTGGTGCCCGGTGTCGGTGCCTACGAGGCCTGCATGGCGGGTCTGCGCGGCATCGGCGGCGAGAAGATCATCGCTGACCGGGTGGCCGCCGGGCGCCCGGTGCTCGGCGTGTGCGTCGGGATGCAGATCATGTTCGCTCGCGGCGTCGAGTTCGGCGTCGAGTCCACCGGCTGTGGTCGATGGCCGGGCGCAGTCACGCGGTTGGATGCTCCCGTGATCCCGCACATGGGCTGGAATGTGGTCCAGGCCGCCCCAGGCAGCGCCCTGTTCAAGGGGCTCGACGCCGACACCCGGTTCTATTTCGTGCATTCCTATGCCGCCCAGGCATGGGAGGGCAACCCCGATGCGTTGCTGACCTGGGCGACGCATCACGTGCCGTTCCTGGCCGCTGTCGAGGATGGCGTCCTGGCGGCCACACAGTTTCATCCGGAGAAGAGTGGCGACGCGGGAGCGGCGCTGCTCGCGAATTGGGTTGAGGGACTTTGACGTTGACGAACAAACTGATCCTGTTGCCGGCCGTGGACGTGGTCGACGGCAAAGCGGTACGCCTGGTGCAGGGCAAGGCCGGCAGTGAGACCGACTACGGGTCGGCGCTGGAGGCCGCGCAGACCTGGCAGCGCGACGGTGCCGAGTGGATTCACCTGGTGGACCTGGATGCGGCCTTCGGGCGCGGCAGCAACCGTGAACTGCTCGCCGAAGTGGTCGGTCAGCTGGACGTGGCCGTCGAGCTGTCCGGCGGCATTCGCGACGACGACTCGCTGAAGGCCGCGCTGGCTACCGGCTGCGCACGCGTCAACATCGGCACCGCCGCCCTGGAGAATCCGCAATGGTGCGCTGAGGCCATCGCCGAGTATGGCGACAAGGTGGCGGTGGGCCTGGATGCTCAGCTGGAGAACGGGCAGTACCGGCTGCGTGGGCGCGGCTGGGAGACGGACGGCGGCGATCTTTGGGATGTGTTGGAACGTCTTGATCGCGAGGGGTGCTCGCGCTACGTGGTCACCGATGTCAGCAAGGACGGGACGCTGGCGGGTCCGAACCTGGATCTGCTGGGCGCGGTGGCCGACCGGACCCAGGCCCCGGTGATCGCCTCGGGCGGCGTGTCCAGCCTGGACGATCTGCGCGCGATCGCTACCTTGACGGAGCGCGGCGTAGAGGGCGCGATCGTCGGCAAGGCGCTGTACGCCAGTCGGTTCACGTTGCCCGAGGCGCTCGCGGCGGTCGGCAAGTAGCGCCGATGGCACCGTCTCCTGAGCAGCTGGCCACCTGGCTGCGCACCGCCGCCGAGATTCTCGATGGTGTTTCGGGACAGTTCATCGCCGGGCACCGGGCCGACTCGGCGGTGGCCAAGAGGGGCAATGACTTCGCAACCGAGATCGATCTGGCCATCGAACGGCGCGTGGTCGCCGAACTCGTCGAGCGCACCGGTATCGGCGTGCACGGCGAGGAGTTCGGTGGCGCGCCGATCGAGTCCGAACTGGTCTGGGTGCTCGATCCCATCGACGGCACCTTCAACTATGCGGCGGGCTCACCGATGGCGGCCACGCTGCTCGCGCTGCTGTGGAACGGCCTGCCGGTGCTGGGCCTGACCTGGGTACCGTTCGTCGGGCAGCGATTCACGTCGTTGCCCGGTGGCCCGGTGCGAAACAACGGAGAAGTCCTCGTGCCTTTGGAGTCCGCCAAGCTGGCCGCATCCATCGTCGGGATCGGTACGTTCAACGTGGAATCCCGTGGAGTGTTTCCGGGCCGCTATCGCGCGACGGTGCTCGAGAAGCTCAGCCGGCGGTGTTCGCGGGTGCGGATGCACGGCGCCACCGGCATTGACCTGGCCTATGTTGCTGCGGGAATTCTGGGCGGTGCAATCAGTTTCGGCCATCACATCTGGGACCATGCCGCCGGTGTCGCCCTGATCCGCGCGGCTGGCGGGGTGGTCACCGATCTGACCGGCCAGGAATGGACGCCGGCGTCCACGTCAGCGCTGGCCGGAGCTCCCGGTGTGCACCCGCAGATGCTCGAGATCGTGAAATCCGCAGGCGCACCGGAGGATTACCGATGACCGTCAGTGATGTCGCCACCCGGGTGATCCCGTGCCTGGACGTCGATGCCGGCCGGGTGGTCAAAGGCGTCAATTTCGAGAACCTGCGTGACGCCGGGGATCCGGTCGAGCTGGCGGCGGCCTATGACGCCGAAGGGGCCGACGAACTGACCTTCCTGGACGTCACCGCGTCCTCATCCGGCCGGGCCACCATGCTCGAGGTGGTACGGCGCACCGCCGAGCAGGTGTTCATCCCGCTGACCGTCGGCGGGGGAGTGCGTGCCGTCGAGGATGTCGACGTTCTGCTGCGTGCCGGGGCGGACAAGGTGTCGGTGAACACGGCCGCGATCGCCCGGCCCGACCTGTTGGCGGAGATGGCACGACAGTTCGGTTCGCAGTGCATCGTCCTGTCGGTCGATGCCCGCACCGTGCTGGCCGGATCGGCGCCCACCGAGTCGGGCTGGGAGGTCACCACGCACGGCGGCCGCCGGGGGACCGGCATCGACGCGGTCGAATGGGCAAGGCGCGGAGCCGAACTCGGGGTCGGCGAGATCCTGCTGAACTCGATGGACGCCGACGGCACCAAGTCCGGGTTCGACCTACCGATGCTGCGCGCCGTGCGTGCCGCGGTGACCGTCCCGGTGATCGCCAGCGGCGGCGCGGGCGCGGTCGATCATTTTGCCCCGGCGGTGCGGGCCGGCGCCGACGCGGTGCTGGCCGCCAGCGTGTTCCATTTCCGTGAGCTGAGCATCGGTGAGGTGAAGGCGGCGATGCGCGCGGAAGGGATCACGGTCCGATGAACGAGCGGAGCGTGGCGACGCGAGTGAAGTGGACGAGTTGGGGTGGGGTCCGATGAGTCTGGATCCGGCGATCGCAGCGCGACTCAAGCACAATGCCGACGGCCTGTTCACCGCGATCGTGCAGGAGCGCGGCAGCGGTGACGTGTTGATGGTGGCGTGGATGGACGACGACGCACTGGCCCGAACATTGGAAACCCGTGAGGCAACCTACTTTTCGCGCTCGCGCAACGAACAGTGGGTCAAGGGCTTGACGTCGGGACATACCCAGCGTGTCCATTCGGTCCGGCTGGACTGTGACGGCGACGCCGTGCTCCTCGAGGTCGATCAGGTCGGCGGGGCATGCCACACCGGCGATCACAGCTGCTTCGACGCCGACAAGTTGCTTGCCCCGGAGTAGCCCACCATCTCTACGAGCGCCCGTGTTTGTACGGCGTCGCGCCGTGTGTGGTGTACAAACGCGGACGCTCGCGGAGGTTGTCAGACCTCGATGCGGGTGGCCTTGGTGCGGGCGCCCCAGCGGCCGTCGGTGTAGCTGACGTCGATCGGATGGTCGAATGCGGTGGTCACGTTCGCGGTGGTGACGGTGTCCACGGCGGTGCCGCTGGCCACCGTGCGACCGTTGGCGATCAGCAGCGCATGTGTGGTGGACGTCGGCAACTCCTCCAGGTGGTGGGTCACCAGGATGGACGCCATTTCCGGATGCGCATCGCCCATGGAGTCGACGGTCTCGAGCAGTTGTTCACGCGCCGCGACGTCCAGCCCGGTGGTGGGCTCGTCGAGCAACAACAGCTCGGGCGCCGAAATCAGTGCTCGCGCAATGAGACTGCGTCCGCGTTCGCCCTGCGACAGGTTGGGCCAGGTGTCGTCGGCACGTGCGGTCATCCCGACAGTGGCGATCATGGCGTCGGCCCGGGCCAGCTCGTCCGCCGACGGCGTCCAACGCATCGGGATGTCGATGGTCGCGGTGATCCCGGTCAGTACCACTTCCCGGACGGTCAGCGCACTGTGCAGCTTGTGCCGCGGATTCACGTGCCCGATCGAGTGCCGCAACCGGGCCAGCTCGGTTTTCCCCATCTGCTCACCGAGGACCTGGACCGTGCCGCTGGTCGGAAAGGTCACGGCCGCACAGAAACCCAGCAGCGTGCTCTTGCCGGCCCCGTTCGGCCCGAGCAGCGCCCAGTGCTCACCGGGCCGCACTGTCAGTGAGATGCCGTCGATGATCTGCTTGCCGTCGCGGCGGAAGGTCACCTCCGACAGCCGCAGGACGGGTTCGGTCATCAGAATTCCGCTAGGTCTCGAGCGCCTTCGCGCAACCGGCAAGGATCTGCTCAAACCCCTGACGTAGCACCCGTGACGTCAGCGCCGCGGTGAGATTGGCCGGGTCGGCCAACCACGCGAACACCTGGTCCGGCGGCGCCGCGATGATGCGTTCGACGTGGATGCGGACCATCAGGCGGACTTTCGCGCGCGCAGTGTTTCGAGCGCCTTGTCGGCGTGGCTGTCCATCGAGGTCTCGCTGGCGATCACGTCGAGAACCGTGGCATCGGTGTCGATCACGAAGGTGACCCGCTTGACCGGGATCAGCTTGCCCAGCAGTCCGCGCTTGACCCCGAACCGGTCGGCGATGCGGCCATCGGTGTCCGAGAGCAGGGGGTAGTCGAAGCTCTGCTTGTCGGCGAACTGCGCCTGCTTGTCGACGCTGTCCATGCTGATCCCGACCCGCTGGGCGCCCACGGCGGCGAATTCGCCGGCCAGGTCACGGAAATGGCAGGCCTCCTTCGTGCAGCCCGGTGTCATCGCGGCGGGGTAGAAGAACAGCACCACCGGCCCAGCGGCAAGAATCTCGCTGAATCGCCGCTCCGTGCCGGTTTGGTCGGGCCGAACAAAGTCCTCGACACGATCGCCTCGTTTCATGGTGGGTCACGCTACGCCGCGCGGGAACCGGGCGACCAGGATTACCTCGTCGGCCGGTCTGGGAGAATGACCGGGTGCTAGAGGACATCACCACCACGCGGGCTGACTTCCGGGCCCTGGCGGTCGAGCACCGCGTGGTCCCCGTGATCCGTAAGGTGCTCGCCGACAGCGAGACCCCGGTGTCGGCCTACCGCAAGCTGGCCGATAACCGACCGGGCACCTTCCTGCTCGAATCGGCCGAGAACGGACGGTCGTGGTCGCGGTGGTCGTTCATCGGCGCCGGCGCCCCGTCGGCGCTGACCGTGCGGAACGGCGAAGCGGCGTGGCTGGGCAGCACCCCACAGGGCGCACCGTCCGGCGGTGACCCCGTGCAGGCGCTGCGTGACTCGATGGACCTGCTGGCCACCGCCGGATTGCCCGATCTGCCGCCGCTATCGGGCGGGATGGTCGGCTACTTCGCTTATGACCTGGTGCGCCGGCTCGAGCGGCTACCCGAACTCGCCGTGGATGACCTGCAGCTGCCGGACATGGTGATGTTGCTGGCCACCGACATCGCCGCGGTGGATCACCACGAGGGCGCCATCACCCTGATCGCCAACGCGGTGAACTGGAACGGCACCGACGCACACGTGGACGAGGCCTACGACGATGCGATCCGGCGCCTGGACATCATGACCAATGCGCTGGGCCAGCCGCTGCTGTCGACGGTCGCGACGTTCAGTCGGCCGGCCCCGGTGCATCGCTCGCAGCGCACGGTCGAGGAGTACACCGCCATCGTCGAGAAGCTCGTCGGCGACATCGAGGCCGGCGAGGCCTTCCAGGTGGTGCCGTCCCAGCGTTTCGAGATGGACACCGACGTCGATCCGATCGACGTGTACCGGATGTTGCGGGTGTCCAATCCGAGCCCGTACATGTATCTGCTGAATGTTCCCAATGATGCTGGGGGAAAGGCATTTTCGATCGTCGGCTCCAGTCCGGAGGCGCTGGTCACCGTGCAGGACGGCTGGGCCACCACGCACCCGATCGCCGGTACCCGATGGCGCGGCGCCACCGAGGAGGAGGATCAGCTGCTCGAGAAGGAGCTGCTGGCCGACGACAAGGAACGCGCGGAACACCTGATGCTGGTCGATCTGGGCCGCAACGATCTGGGCCGGGTGTGCGTCCCCGGCACCGTGCGCGTCGAGGACTACAGCCACATCGAGCGCTACAGCCATGTCATGCACTTGGTCTCCACCGTCACCGGCATGCTGGCCGACGGCCGCACCGCACTGGACGCCGTGACGGCCTGTTTCCCGGCCGGGACGCTCTCGGGCGCCCCGAAGGTCCGGGCCATGGAGCTGATCGAAGAGGTCGAGAAGACCCGCCGCGGCCTCTACGGTGGTGTCGTCGGATACCTGGACTTCGCCGGGGACGCCGACTTCGCCATCGCGATCCGTACCGCGCTGATGCGCGACGGCACGGCCTATGTGCAGGCCGGTGGCGGCGTGGTCGCCGATTCGAACGGGCCCTACGAGTACAACGAGGCCGCCAACAAGGCCAAGGCGGTGCTCACCGCGGTCGCGGCGGCGCAGACGCTGATGGTCGCGGGGGCGGCGCGGGAAGCCGATGACTGACACCGGGCGGCGGCTGATCCGGATCGCCCAGCTGCTGCTGGTGCTGGCCGGACTCGGACTGTGGGGGGCTACCCGGCTGCCCTGGGTGTCGATCACGACCTTCGACGGGCTGGGGCAGCCTAGGACCACGACGCTCAGCGGTGGGGCCTGGTCGACGGCGCTGGTCCCGCTCGCGCTGCTGCTGATCGCAGCCGCGGTCGCCGGACTGGCGATCCGCGGCTGGCTGCTGCGGGTGCTGTCGCTGCTGGTGGCGCTGGCCAGTGCCGCCGCGGCCTATCCAGCGATCGCCCAGTGGGTGGTTCCCGACGTGTCGGCCCGGGCCGCGGAGCTGGCAGGGATTCCGGTGATGTTCCTGGTGGGCAGCGAACGCCGGTACGGCGGCGCGGTGCTGGCCCTGATCGCCGCGGTGCTGGCGCTGGTTGCCGCAGCCATCCTGATGCGCGCCGCCTCGCGTGCCCGCGGGGGCGCTGTCACCTCCGACAAGTACCTGGCGCCGTCGGCGCGACGGTCGGCTGCCCGGTCCGCAGCGGCCCCGGCGCAGGCCGACGACGCCGCGGACGGGTCCGAGGCGTCGGAGCGCCGACTGTGGGACGCGCTCGACGACGGGCAGGATCCGACTGCAGAGGGTCGGTGACGGGTCAGCCCGCCACGGCGGCTACCCTTTGTGAAACGCAAATCTCGGCGATTCTTCGACATCACGACCAGCGAGGGCCACGAGCGAAAGGGGCGGCGGGCATGAGTTCGGCGACGGTTCTCGACTCCATCATCGAAGGAGTCCGCGTAGACGTCGCCGCCCGAGAAGCCGTCGTGAGCATGGCGGATGTGAAGGCAGCGGCACACGCGGCCCCACCGCCCCGTGACGTGGTCGCGGCGCTGAATCAGCCCGGGATCGCCGTCATCGCCGAGGTCAAGCGCGCGAGCCCGTCCCGGGGCCAGTTGGCCAACATCCCCGATCCCGCAGACCTGGCACGCGCGTACCAGAGCGGGGGCGCTCGCATCATCAGCGTGCTCACCGAGGAGCGCCGGTTCAACGGCTCCCTCGACGACCTGGACGCGGTGCGCGCCGCGGTGTCTATTCCGGTGCTGCGCAAGGACTTTGTGATTCGCCCGTACCAGATCCATGAGGCCCGCGCCCACGGTGCCGACATGCTGTTGCTGATCGTTGCGGCCCTCGAGCAGTCGGCCCTCGAGTCGATGCTGGATCGCACCGAGTCGCTGGGAATGACCGCACTCGTCGAGGTCCACACCGAGGAGGAGGCCGACCGCGCGCTGCAAGCAGGCGCCAAGGTCATCGGCGTGAACGCGCGCGACCTGAAGACCCTCGAGGTCGACCGGGACTGCTTCGCGCGGATCGCGCCGGGACTGCCTTCCAACGTGATCCGGGTGGCGGAGTCGGGCGTGCGTGGCACCGGCGACCTGCTGGCCTACGCCGGCGCCGGGGCCGACGCGGTCCTGGTCGGCGAGGGGCTGGTCACCAGTGGTGATCCCCGCAGCGCGGTGGCGGATCTGGTCACCGCGGGCACCCATCCGTCCTGCCCCAAGCCGGCCCGCTAACCCGGTGGCCGAACCGAAGAACCCCGGTCTCCCGCCCGCCAGTGCGGGCATCGTGGAGCCCAGCGGTCACGAACCCGATTCCGGCGGGCACTTCGGTGCGTACGGCGGGCGCTTTGTCGCCGAGGCGCTGATGGCCGTGATCGAGGAGGTCACCGCGGCCTACGAGAAGGCGCGTGCCGATCAGGAGTTCCTCGACACCCTCGACGATCTGCAGGCCAACTACGCGGGTCGCCCGTCACCGCTGTACGAGGCCACCCGACTGTCCGAGCACGCTGGCGGAGCTCGACTGTTCCTCAAGCGAGAAGACCTCAACCACACCGGATCTCACAAGATCAACAATGTGCTCGGACAGGCGCTGCTGGCGCGGCAGATGGGCAAGAAGCGCGTCATCGCCGAGACCGGCGCGGGTCAGCACGGCGTGGCCACTGCCACCGCGTGTGCCTTGCTCGATCTCGAGTGCGTCATCTACATGGGTGCCGTCGACACCGCCCGGCAGGCCCTCAACGTGGCCCGCATGCGACTGCTCGGCGCCGAGGTGGTGTCGGTCGACACCGGGTCGGCCACTCTCAAGGACGCGATCACCGAGGCGTTCCGGGACTGGGTGACCAACGCGGACTCCACCTACTACTGCTTCGGCACCGCCGCTGGGCCGCATCCGTTCCCGACGATGGTGCGCGACTTCCAGCGCGTCATCGGACTCGAGGCCCGGGTCCAGATCCAGGAGCGCGTCCACCGGCTGCCCGACGCCGTGACCGCCTGCGTGGGCGGCGGATCGAACGCGATCGGCATCTTCCACGCCTTCATCGACGATCCGAGTGTTCGACTGATGGGCTTCGAGGCCGCTGGCGACGGGGTGGAGACGGGCCGGCATGCGGCGACGTTTACCGGCGGATCGCCGGGGGCCTTCCAGGGGTCGTACTCCTACCTGCTGCAGGACGAGGACGGCCAGGCCATCGAATCCCATTCGATCTCAGCGGGTTTGGACTACCCCGGGGTCGGGCCCGAGCATGCCTACCTCAAGGACACCGGCCGTGCGGAGTACCGGCCGGTGACCGACAGCGAGGCGATGGACGCCTTCCGTCTGTTGTGTCGCACCGAGGGCATCATCCCGGCGATCGAATCCGCCCACGCCGTCGCCGGCGCGCTGAAGCTGGGCGCCGAACTGGGCGACGGTGCGGTGATCGTGGTGAACCTGTCCGGCCGCGGCGACAAGGACGTGGCGACGGCGGCGAAGTGGTTCGGCCTCCTCGACGGTGGCACCGATGAGTGAAACCAGGGGCGTGGCACCGATCTTCGCTGCCTGCCGGGAGCAGAACCGGGCCGCGCTGATCGGGTACCTGCCCACCGGCTATCCCGACGTGGACACCTCGATCGACGCCATGGTCGCCCTGGTCCGATCCGGTTGCGACATCGTCGAAGTCGGCATCGCGTACTCGGATCCGGGGATGGACGGTCCTACCATCGCCCGGGCCACCGAGACGGCTTTGAGCCGGGGTGTCCGGGTCCGTGATGCGCTGCGCGCGGTCGAGGCAATCACCGCGGCCGGCGGTCACGCCGTGGTCATGACGTACTGGAATCCCGTGCTGCGCTACGGCGTCGACGCGTTCGCGCGGGACCTGGCCGGCGCCGGCGGGCTGGGTCTGATCACGCCCGATCTGATCCCGGACGAGGCCGATACCTGGTTGGCTGCCTCCGACCAGCACCAGTTGGACCGGATCTTCCTGGTGTCCCCGTCGTCCACCCCGGAGCGGCTGGCCATGACCGTCGCCGCCTCGCGCGGGTTCGTCTACGCCGCCTCCACCATGGGCGTGACGGGCGCTCGCGCCGCGGTGTCCAACGCGGCGCCCGTACTGGTCGCAAGGGTCCGTGCGGTTTCCGACATTCCGGTCGGGGTGGGGCTGGGCGTGCGGTCGCGCGAGCAGGCCGCCGAGATCGGGTCCTTTGCTGACGGCGTGATCGTGGGCTCGGCGCTGGTGTCCGCGTTGAACGACGGCGTGGACGCGGTGAGCGCCCTGACGGTGGAACTTGCGCAAGGAGTGCGACAGCGGGTGAGTGCGTGACGACGACAACCCTGGCCTATTTCCCCAGCCCCGCACAGGGCGTCTGGCACCTGGGTCCAGTTCCCATCAGGGCCTACGCGGTGTGCATCATCGTGGGGATCATCGCCGCGCTGCTGATCGGTGATCGGCGCTGGGTCGCGCGCGGCGGCGAGCGGGGCGTCATCTACGACATCGCGTTGTGGGCGGTGCCATTCGGTCTGATCGGCGGCCGGCTCTATCACGTGATGACGGATTGGAAGACCTACTTCGGCCCGGGTGGGGCGGGGCCCGTGGCCGCGCTGCGGATCTGGGACGGCGGCCTGGGCATCTGGGGTGCGGTGGCGCTCGGCGGCGTCGGGGCCTGGATCGCGTGCCGGAGTCGCGGGATCCCGCTGCCCGCCTTCGGGGATGCGATCGCGCCGGGGATCATTCTGGCGCAGGCGATCGGCCGGGTGGGCAACTACTTCAACCAGGAGCTCTACGGCCGCGAGACCACAGTGCCGTGGGGGATGCAGATCTTCTACCGGCAGGATCCCTCCGGGATCGTCGACGTGCATTCGCTCAACGGGGTGTCGACCGGTCAGGTTGCCGCGGTGGTCCACCCGACCTTCCTGTATGAATTGCTCTGGAACCTGCTGGTTTTCGTAGTCCTGCTGCTTATCGACCGCCGGTTCAAGATGGGTCATGGTCGGCTGTTCGCCCTCTACGTTGCGTTG
>JAKIXW010000010.1 GCA_022708865.1 Acidobacteriota bacterium | reverse complement strand
CCTCGGCGTGTTCGGACGCCACCAGCACCGCGTGGACGTCGCCGCCGTCCCCCTGGCAGCCGGTGATCGACCGCGCCGAGGAGTGCCCGGGCAGCAGGGCGGCCATGCCGGACACCGCCCGCGCCACCGCCGGGGCGCAGCGGTGGCTGACATCCAGGTGCACGGCCGGCCCGTCGAGCAGGGCGCCGGCATCGGCGCCGCGGAAACCGAACACCGCCTGGTTCGGATCGCCGGCCAGGACCGTGGCGCCGGCGCCGCGGGCCAGCACCTGGACCAACAGCGCGGCCTGCGGGTCGAGGTTCTGGACGTCGTCGACGAGCAGCAGCCCGATCCGGGCGTGTTCGGCCGCCAGCAGGCCGCGATCGAGGGCCAGTGCGTCCAATGCGGCACCGACCAGATCGGCGGCGCCCAGTGCCGGCACGGTGGCCTGCGGGGCGGCCATCCCGACCGCGGCGCGCAGCAGCATCACCTGCTCGTACTGCTGGGCGAACCGTCCGGCCGCCACCCATTCCGGCCGACCGTGCAACCGGCCGATGCGCCGCAGCTGCACGGGGTCGATACCGCGCTCGGCGCACCGCGACATCAGATCCCGCAACTCGTTGGCGAACCCGTCGGTGCTCAGCGCCGCCCGCAGCGCGGCCGGCCAGCCACGGGCACCGTCCTCCAGATCGCCGGCGAGCAGCTCGCGGATGACGTTGTCCTGTTCGGCGCCGGTGATCAGGCGCGGCGGCGGATCCCCCGCCCGTTGTGCGGCCAGCCGCAGCACCGCGAACGCGTAGGCGTGCACGGACCGCACCAGCGGGCCCCGGATCGCCTGGTGGCCGGCCAGCAGCGTGGCCGTCACCGCCCCCCGGGCCTGCGCGCCGAGCCGGCCCGAGCCGGTCAACAGCAGGACCGATTCCGGGTCGGCGCCGGCGCCGATCCGGGCCGCCGCAGCGTCCAGCAGCAGCTGGGTCTTGCCGGTCCCCGGCCCGCCGAGCACCCGCACGGTGCCGCGCAGCCCGGAATCGAGCACACACCCGGTCTGCGCGGTGGAGGTGTCGGAGGGGACCATGTGGTGCATGACAGCACAGGCCACCGACAAGTCGACCCGAGCGCTGCACGTGCACCGGTACGGCCCGGCGAGCGCGCCGCGGGTGCTGGCCCTGCACGGGCTGACCGGTCATGGCCAGCGCTGGCAGCAGCTGGCCGAGCGGCATCTGCCCGGGATCGCGGTGGCCGCCCCGGATCTGATCGGGCACGGCCGCTCGACCTGGTCGGCGCCGTGGTCCATCGATGCCAACGCCGCCGCCCTGGCCGGCCTGCTCGCCGAACCGGTTGTGCTGGTGGCGCATTCGTTCGGCTGCGCGGTGGCGCTACGGCTGGCCGCCGACCGGCCCGATCTGGTGGCCGCGCTGGTGCTGCTGGATCCGGCGGTGGGACTGCCCGGCGGGTGGATGGCCGAGATCGCCGACGCCATGTTCGCCTCCCCGGACTACACCGACGCCGCCGAGGCCCGCTCCGAGAAGACGTCGGGGTCGTGGGCCGACGTCGACGACGCGCAGCTGGACACCGAGTTCGCCGAGCACCTGGTCGCACTGCCCGGCGGCCGGGTCGGCTGGCGGATCAGCATCCCGGCCATGATGGCCTACTGGAGTGAGCTGGCCCGCGATATAGCGTTGCCGCCCAAATATATTCCCGTCACCGTGGTGCGGGCGGCGAAGACATCGCCGCCGTACGTCACCCCGCGCCTGGTCGAAACCTTGCGGGACCGGCCGGATTTCCGGCTGGTCGAGATGGATTGCCACCACATGGTACCGCTGGCCCGACCGGCCGAGACCGCGCAGCTTATCCGCGAACGACTTTCCTGACATGGCACCGGTCACCGACGAACAGGCCGAGCTGGTGCGGGGACTGGTGGCGTCGATACCGGCCGGCCGGGTCGCCACCTACGGCGACATCGCCTCGGCGGCAGAGCTTTCCAGCCCTCGCATCGTCGGTTGGATCATGCGGACCGACTCGTCGGACCTGCCGTGGCATCGCGTGGTCCCAGCGTCAGGACGTCCCGCGCCGCACCTGGCCACCCGACAACTGGAACGGTTGCGCGCCGAAGGGGTGCTGGCCGAAAACGGCCGGATCCCGTTGCCACAGTACCGCTTTCCGCTATAGCGCCAGACGCACCAGCGCCGCCGTGCGGGCCAGCCCGGGGAACGCCAATGCGGTGGCCCGCGGATGCAGGGCATGGACCGCAAGGCGGAACATCAAGGCGCGTAACAACATCTGCGGCCATTCCGGCAGCGCGTCCCACCGGTCGATCAGCCCGTCGTCGGCCTCACCCCAGGACAGGGCGTCGACGACCACCACACCGGCCGCCCACGACGCCGGCCGCCAGTAGGGGGCCATGTCGGTGATCCCCGGCGCGGCCGGGCCGGCGAACAACACCGTGCCGTACAGGTCGCCGTGCACCAGCTGGCTGGCACTCTTGATCGGTTTACGCAGTGTCGCAAGCTGTTCGATCAGATCGACCGAACGTTCCCCGTCGGCCGACGCCGGCGACCACGACGCCCCGGGCGGCAGTGAATGCAGCGGCCGGTCCTCCCACGCGGCGCGGTCGGCGGCGGTGAAGACGTCGACCTCGGTCCACGGCGGCACGGGCGCCTGGGTCAGGAACCGGGGCCGCTCGAGGGTGGCGGTGGCCTCGTGTAGCCGGACCGCCACCGACACGACCTCGTCGTGGCGCGACTCCGGGGTGCCCGCGACGAACGTGTCGGCCCGCCAGCCCGCGACCACGAACCGTCCGTCGGTGGACCGCACGGGCCGCGCCAGCCGGATGCCGTCGATGAACAACGTCTCGCGGACCTTGGCCGACCAGGCGGCCCGGGCGTGGTCGGCGACCATCGACAACACCACCTCGCCGCAGCGCCAGCCGCCCTCCCAACCCGCGCCGAGCGGAGTCGGTTGTGTCCCACCGAGTCCGAACGCGACGAGCACAAGATCGGGCGGCGATTCGAGCGTCACCCCGCCACCCTAACGCCGCGACGTCCCAGTTTCGGGCCGCTGACCAGCTGTGTCGCCGGTCAGTACATGACCATGTCGGGCGCGAACGCCTCGGCCCACGCGCTGATGCCGCCGCGCAGGTGCCGCGCTTGCGGATAGCCGGCCCGCTGCACCGCGGGCAGGATCTCCGCCGAGCGCACCCCGGTCTTGCAGTAGAGCACCGGGATCCGGTCCGCCGGCAGCCGCGCCAGCCCATCGCCGGAGTCGATGCTGGACCTGGGGATCAACACCGCGCCGTCGATGTGGTTGATGTCCCACTCGACGGGCTCGCGGACGTCGACCAGGACGACGCGCGGGTCGGAGGTCAGCAACCGGCGCAGCTCTTGCGGGCTCACCGCGGCGGCGTCGTCGAGGTCATCGGCGGGCAGTCCGCAGAACGCCTCGTAGTCCGTCAGTGCAGTGATCTTCGGCGCGGCCGGGTCCTTGCGGATCCGCACGGTCCGGAAGCTCATCGCCAGTGCGTCGTAGATGAGAAGCCGGCCCAGCAGCGGCTCGCCGATCCCGGCGATCAGCTTGATCGCCTCGGTCCCCATCACCGAGGCGACGGTTCCGCACAACATGCCCAGCACGCCACCCTCGGCGCACGTGGGCACCAGCCCGGGCGGCGGTGGGTCGGGGTACAGGTCGCGATAGTTGATGCCCCGGCCGTCAGGGGCGTCCTCCCAGAACACCGATGCCTGGCCGGCGAACCGGTAGATCGATCCCCACACGTATGGCTTGCCGGCCAGCACCGCGGCATCGTTGACGAGATAGCGGGTGGCGAAGTTGTCGGTGCCGTCGAGGATCAGGTCGTATTCGGCGAACAGCGCGACCGCATTGTCGGGCTCGAGCCGGAACTCGTGTAGCCGGACGTCGATCAGCGGGTTCACCTCGAGCATCGCCTCGCGGGCGCTCTGCGCCTTGGACCGCCCGACGTCGGACTGGCCGTGGATGATCTGGCGCTGCAGGTTGGACTCGTCGACCATGTCGAATTCGACGATGCCGATGGTCCCGACCCCCGCGGCGGCCAGGTACAGCAGGGCCGGTGAGCCGAGTCCGCCGGCACCGATCACCAGCACCCGGGCGTTCTCGAGGCGACGCTGCCCGAGCATCCCGAGCTGAGGCAGCGTCAGATGCCGGCTGTAGCGGGCGACCTCGGCGGGGGTCAGCTCGGCGGCCGGTTCAACCAGCGGCGGCAATCCGGGGTCGGGCGACACGTCTCCATCTTGCGCCACTTGTCCGCACCCAGAGATCAGCGAGTGCCTATTGGCACCGGTAAGGACACCTTGAGCGTGGGGAATATGCACCCGAATCCAACGCTTTTCATCCATATCCCCCACGTTCGACGAGCCGAACCGGACCAAGCACGAACTAGGCGAACTAGGCGATCGGATACGGCCAGGGGTTGAACCGGCACACCTTGCCGTCGGGCTTGACCCACTCGGGGTCGAACTTCGCGGCGTCGTTGTTGGCCGTCGAGAAGGTCTGCTGCATCATGATCGGCGCAAGCGCGCCGTTCTGGTCGCACGGTTCGTGATGCTGGTAGCCAATGGCGTGGCCGACCTCATGGTTGATCAGATACTGCCGGTAGGAGCCGATGTCACCCTGGAACGGCACCGCGCCGCGCACCCAGCGCGCCTCGTTGAGGAACACCCGCTGCTCGGTCTCGTTGCTGGACGCGTTGAAGTACGCCGGGTTGTAGCAGGACGCCTCCAGTTCGATCTCGTACCCGCAGCCCTCCCGCACGGTCATCGGCGAGGTCAACGACACCCGGAAGTCCGGCGGGGTCTGGGAGCTGTCGTCGACGCGGACGAACGCGAACTGCGGATTGTGCGTCCAACTCTTGGGGTTGCTCAGCGTCTGGGTGACCATCCGGGCGAAACCGTCGTCGCCGCCGTAGCCGGCGGTGTCCACCCCGTCCTCGATCTCGACGGTGTAGTGGAACACCTTCGCCGTACCTTGGCCGACCTGCGGATCGGTGCCGGGGACGGTGCGCCACGCCTTGTTGCCGGCTTCGGCGAAGGGACCGCCCTCGGGGAGGATTCCGGTGGGCAGGTTGACGTCGAACTTGGTGAGCCCGCGCGGCGGCGCACCGATGATCTCGGTGCCCTGCGATCCGATGGTGGGTGGTGCCTGCACGGTGTCGACCGGGTCCGTGGTGGTCTCGGCGCGGGTGCCGGTGACCGTTTGATAGAGGACCAGCCCGGTCACGACGGCCAGAACCGGCAGCGCGTAGGCACGCCATCCGTAGGTGGCCACGAACCGGCCCAGCCAGCTCTGTCTCGGCAGGTGCCGGTGCTCGTCGCGGTTGGCCCGGGCCCGGCCGGCGTCCTCGGCGAGCGGGTCCCGCTGAGCGCGCAGCGGCTCGTTCCACTCGCTGCGCAGCACCGGCACGCGACTGCTCCCGCGACGGCCGGGGTCGTAGGTCACCGCCCAAGGATGGCACAACGGCGGGCCTGCATCCTGTTGGCACGCCAGACCGGGAAAGTCCTGCTCCGCGCCTGCAAGGGGTGGACGATGGATGGTAGTAGTGTCATGCCGACCGATTCGCGGCGAACTTTTCGACAGAATCGGCGGTAATTGTGAACAGAAGGTTTTGATGAGCGAATTGGCCCACGGCTCCGCGCGACGCACCGGCAAGCCGGTCACCGGCGACCGGGCGACTTCCGGCCCCAGCAAACGCGGCAACCGGCTGCCTCGGGACGAGCGGCGCGGCCAGCTGCTGGGCTCGGCCAGCCAGGTGTTCGTCGACCGCGGTTATCACGCGGCCAGCATGGATGAGATCGCCGATCGGGCCGGCGTCAGTAAACCTGTTCTGTATCAACACTTTTCGAGCAAGCTTGAGCTCTATCTGGCGGTGCTGGCGCAGCACGTCGACAATCTGGTGTCCGGCGTCCGGCAGGCCCTGCGGACCACCACCGACAACCGGCAGCGGGTCCGCGCGGCGGTGGCCGCATTCTTCGACTTCATCGAGCACGACGGCCAGGGCTACCGGCTGATCTTCGAAAACGACTACGTCACCGAGCCGTCGGTGTCCGCTCAGGTCAAGGTGGCCACCGAGGCGTGCACCGACGCGGTGTTCGACCTGATCAGCCACGATTCCGCGCTGGATCCGCACCGCGCGCGGATGATCGCCGTCGGCCTGGTCAGCATCAGCGTGGACTCGGCCCGTTACTGGCTGGACAATGACCGCCCGCTCGGCAAGGACGAGGCCGTCGAGGGCACCGTCCAGTTCATCTGGGGCGGCCTGTCACACGTTCCGAAGATCCGCGGCTGACCCAACAGGTCCGACGGGCTCGGGTCAGTCCTCGGTGACGGGCGGCGTGACGGGGCCCTCGCCGATCCCGAAGCCCACGCGGCGGCTATCGGCCGGGCCGAGCTCGATGTAGGCGACGCGGGAGGCCTGCACCAGGAAGCGGCGACCCTTCTCGTCGGTCAGGGCCAGCAGCTCGGATCCCTTGCCCAGCGCGGCGGTCACCAGCTTCTCCAGCTCATCGGGTGTCTGCGCGCTGTTGAACACGAGTTCACGCGGGCTGTCCGTGACACCGATCTTGACCTCCACGCTGCAACCCTTTCGCCTGTCGACCGCCCCGATGCGCCGGGAGCGCGTTCTAGATGCAGGTTAGTGGACCGTGGCGCCCACGCACTCGCGAGGCCGTTCGCGGTCAGCGAAGGGGCCCCGACCAGCACCGACACCAGCCGCAACGATCCGGTTGCGGTCTGCCGACACACCCCGCACGGCACGGCACGATCCCGGACGCGCCGCTACCATTGCGCGAAGGAAGTTACGCAAGTGACGAATGTGACTGAGCGACGGTGATTACCCCATGAGCAAGCCGTACTGGAGCGGCCCCGGTCGCGGCGGCGCGAGCCGTTTCGCCGACGACCCGCCGGCCTACCCGCACGACCCGTTCGAGCCGCCGACCGAGCACTTCGGCCGCGTGCACGACTACCCCGAAGACGGATACGGGGACGACGATGAATACGACGATTTCGGCACCTATCGGGACACCCGGTGGCGCTGGATCGCCGGCATCGCCGGGATCGTGCTGTCGGTCGCCCTGGTGGCCATCGCCGTCGCCTCCCATAGCGGTGACACCGTGACCCGATCCGTCACCCCCGCACCGTCCACCGCCCCGGAACAGGACGCCGTGTCCACCACGCCGCGGACCGTGATCGCCACCGTCCCGCCCAGTGCGCCGACACCGACGGCCGCGCTACCGCCCGAAACGGTCGTCACCGTCACCACCACGCCGTCGGCCCCGCAGGCGCCACCGGCGGCCGCGCCGGCCGAACCGGAACCACCAGCAGCCACCCCGCCCACGCAGACCATCACCTACACGGTCACCGGCACGCGCCAGCTGTTCGACCTGGTCAGCATCATCTACACCGATGAACAGGGCTTTCCCCGCACCGACGTCAACGTGGCACTGCCGTGGAGCCGGACCATCGTGCTCAACCCCGGCGTCGTCACCAAGTCGGTGACGGCCACCAGCCTGACCGGCCAGCTGAACTGCTCGGTGACCGACGCGACGGGCGCCACCCTGGCGGTTCAGACCAACAACGCGGCCATCACCAGCTGCACGCAGTAATCAATCAGCCCAGGCCGAGCTCGGTCATCCGCTCGCCGTGCGTGCGCTGCAACCGCTCGAAGAACTCCGCCATGCGGCCCAGGCCGTCATTGCCGGCCACCACCAGGTCGACCAGCTCGTCGCGCTGGGCCAGCACGTACTGCGCCTGCGTGATGGCCTCACCCAACAGCCGGCGCGACCATAGCGCCAGCCGGCTGCGCTCGACCAGACTGGCGCTGACCGCCGCACGCACCTCACCGACCACGAACTGCGAGTGGCCCGTCTCCGACAGCACGGCCCGCACCACATCGGCGGCGTCCTGAGGCAGCGTGTCGGCGATCTCGCGGTAGAAATCGGCCGCCAACGCATCGCCGATATACGTCTTGACCATGGCCTCGAGCCAGGTGCTCGGCATCGTCAGGCTGTGGTAGCTCTCCAGCGCCGAGACGTACTGCCCCATCGCCGGCACGACGTCGACGCCGCGGGCGGCCAGCGCGTCGCGCAGCACCTCGTAGTGCGCCATCTCCGCGGCGGCCATGCTGGCCATGTTGATCCAGCCATTGAGGTCCGGGGCCATCCGCGCCTCGTCGGTCAGCCGGTAGAACGCCGCGACCTCGCCGTAGGCCAGCAGCGTGAACAGCTCGGTGATGCCGGGGTGATCCGACGGGATGCGTGGGGGTTCCGGTTGCGGCTGACTCGTGGGCGTATCCGTCGGCAGAGTCATGGATCCACTGTAGAGCGCGCCGACGATAGCGGTCCTGCAGGCCCGAACCGTTATCATGGGTGGTGGTGGCAATTCGGCCACCGAGAAATGTGCGTGCACGACATGGGCCCGCCACCCCGGCGACTACGCCGGGCAGAGCCGGGCCACAGAGTTTCGACCGCAGGTCAGAGACTGTTTCCCCGAACTCGTGCGCGCGTGGACGAACGCGATACGAGACCGGGAGAGCCGGGAACGGCACCGGGAACATCTCGCACTGACCGAAAGGCTGTACGCGCAGCAATGACACATCTGGATTCCCATCCCAAACACACCTTCGCCGAGCTCGGCGTCCGCGACGAGATCGTCCGGGCATTGGCCGACCGCGGCATCGAACACGCCTTCGCGATCCAGGAGCTGACCCTGCCGCTGGCGATGGCCGGCGACGACCTGATCGGCCAGGCCCGCACCGGCATGGGCAAGACCTTCGCCTTCGGCGTGCCCCTGCTCAACCGCATCACCGTCGACACCGACCGCCCGCTGACCGGTGCGCCGCGCGCCCTGATCGTGGTGCCCACCCGCGAGCTGTGCATTCAGGTCTTCGAGGATCTGACCGGCGCCGCCAAGAACCTCTCCGCCGAAGGGCGTCCGCTCTCGGTCGTCTCCATCTACGGCGGCCGGCCCTACGAGCCGCAGATCGAAGCGCTACGCGCCGGCGCCGACGTCGTTGTCGGCACCCCGGGCCGCCTGCTCGACCTGGCCCAGCAGGGTCACCTGCAGCTCGGTGGGTTGAGCGTGCTGGTGCTCGACGAGGCCGACGAGATGCTCGACCTGGGCTTCCTGCCCGACATCGAGCGGATCCTGCGCCTGACCCCGGACACCCGCCAGTCGATGCTGTTCTCGGCGACCATGCCGGACCCGATCATCACGCTGGCCCGCACCTTCATGAACCAGCCGACCCACATCCGGGCCGAGTCGGCGCAGTCTTCGCAGACCCACGACACCACCGAGCAGTTCGTCTACCGCGCACACGCGCTGGACAAGGTCGAGATGGTCAGCCGGATCCTGCAGGCCGACGGCCGCGGCGCCACCATGATCTTCACCCGCACCAAGCGGACCGCCCAGAAGGTGGCCGACGAGCTGGCCGAGCGGGGCTTCAAGGTCGGTGCGGTACACGGCGACCTGGGCCAGGTGGCCCGCGAGAAGGCGCTCAAGGCGTTCCGCAACGGTGACGTCGACGTGCTGGTGGCCACCGACGTGGCCGCCCGCGGCATCGACATCGACGACATCACGCACGTCATCAACTACCAGATCCCCGACGACGAGCAGGCCTACGTGCACCGGATCGGCCGCACCGGCCGCGCCGGCAAGACGGGTATCGCGGTCACCCTGGTCGACTGGGACGAACTGAGCCGCTGGACGATGATCGACAAGGCCCTGGGCCTGGATTGCCCAGATCCGGCCGAGACGTACTCCAGCTCGCCGCACCTCTACGAGGAGCTCGGAATCCCCACGGAGGCAAAGGGTTCCATTGGTTCGGCCACCAGGGCGAAGAAGGCTGCGCCGGCCAAGCGGGAACCCCGCGCGCCGCGCGAGGACCGGCCGCGTAGCAACCGTTCGCGCCAGCGCACCCGGGGCGGCAAGACCGGCACCGGTCACGTCGAGAGTGGCACCGACACCACGATGCCCGAATCTGGTTCTCCGGCAACCGAATCCGGTTCAGCTGACCATTCCGGCCGGCGCCGTCGCCGCCGGCCACGCAAGGCCACCCCGGACGCAACGGGCACACCGACCACCGCCGGCTGAGGGTGATCCGACCCGAACGCCGCACTCGGGGCGACGTACTGGCCGCGGGTGCCATCGCGCTGGTGGTCGCGATCATCGCCGCCGTCATCTGGTGGACCAGCGACGCCCGTGCCACCGAGAGTCGCCCGGCCGCTGTCCCGGCCAAATCGCTGACAGCAGCCAAGTCCGTCCCGACCGCCCTGCGGCAGCTGTGGACGGCACCGAGCCCGTACACCACGGTGCCCGTCGTCGCGGGCGGCTCGGTGGTGACCGGCGCGGGCCGGACCGTCACGGGCCACAACCCGGTCAGCGGCGAGGCCACCTGGACCTTCGCCCGCGATCGCGAATTGTGCGGTGTCACTTGGATATACAGCCACGCCGTCGCGGTGTATCCCGACGGTCGCGGCTGCGGTCAGGTCAGCACCATCGACGCCAACACCGGCCGCCGGGGCTACACCCGCAGCGGCTACGCCGACAAGCACGTCACCCTGAGCTCCAACGGCACCGAGGTGCTGGCCGCCGGTGACACCCGCCTGGAGACGTGGCGCTCGGACATGGTCCGGGTGATCGGCTTCGGCGAGGTCGACGCCCGCGTGAAGCCGCCCCAGAAGGGCATCGGCCAGGGGTGCGCGCTGCGCTCGGCGGCGGCCAGCCCGGCCACCGTTGCGGTCATGCAGTCCTGCCGCGATCAGGCCGACCTGAAGCTGACCCTGTTGAAGCCGTCCGATCAGGACGACGAACCCGAGGTGCGCGACATCCCGTTGCCCGGTACCGCGCCGGATTCCGGGGCCCGGGTGCTCGCGGTGTCGGACACGTCTGCGGCGATCTATCTGCCCGGCCCGCGGCCGCGCGTCGTGATCTACGACGAGACCGGCAACGAGGTGTCCAGCAACGACCTGCCGGCACCGGCCGACCCGGCGGCCCTGCAGAACGCGGCCGTCTCCCCCGCCGGCGGCCTGATCACCTGGTGGACCGGCCACGACCTGGTGGTGTTCAACGCCACGGAACTGGCCTTTCGCTACATCATTCCGGGCGGGCAGCTCGCCCTGCTGGGTCCGGCGACCATGATGGCCAATCAGCTGTTGATTCCGGTGGCCGGTGGGCTGGCCGTCTACGAGGCTTCGGCCGGCACCGTCGAGCGGGTGATCGCCGTGGACCGGCCGGTCACCCAGGGGCCGGTGGTTCCGGCGGTAGCGGGCAAGACGGTGCTCGAACAGCGCGGCGACACCGTCGTCGCGCTGGGCTGATTGCCTCGCTCCTCCGGCCCTGCTCGTCCCTCGCAGCGACTGCGTCGACTCGGCGGGCTGATTGCCTCGCTCAGCCGGCACTGCTCGTCCCTCGCAGCGACCGCGTCGACTCGGCGGGCTGATTGCCTCGCTCAGAGCTCCGGGGTATACGTCGGCAGCGACGTGCCCGACTTCCAATGCTTCAGCAGCCCCTCGGCCAGCTCGCGGTACGCCATCGCGCCCTTGTTCTTGCGGCCGGTCAGCACCGACGAACCCGACGCGGTGGCCTCGGCGAAGCGCACGGTCCGGGGGATCGGCGGCGCCAGCACCGGCAACTGGTAGCGGTCCACCACGTCGAACAACACGTCACGGCTGTGGGTGGTGCGCGCGTCGTACAGCGTGGGCAGCGCGCCGAGCAGCGTCAGGTCGGGGTTGGTGATCTGCTGGACGTCGGTGACGGTGCGCAGGAACTGCCCCACGCCGCGATGCGCCAGCGTCTCGCACTGCAGCGGCACGATCACCTCGGCCGCGGCGGTCAGGCCGTTGAGGGTCAGGACGCCCAGCGACGGCGGGCAGTCGATGATGACCACGTCGAAATCGTCGGCGACCTTGGCCAGTGCGCGCTTGAGGGCGTACTCGCGACCCGCCCGCATCAGCAACATCGCCTCGGCGCCGGCCAGGTCGATGTTGGCGGGCAGCAGCGTCATGCCCTCGGCCGTCTGGACCAGCGCGGCGTTCGGTTCGACGTCGCCGAGCAGCACCTCGTGCACCGACACCGGCAGCTTGTCCGGATCCTGCCCCAGCGAAAACGTCAGGCAGCCTTGCGCATCGAGATCCACCAGCAGAACCCGCTTGCCGTGTTCGGTCATCGCCGCGCCCAGCGAAGCCACCGTGGTCGTCTTGGCGACCCCACCCTTTTGATTCGCCACTGCAAGTACGTGTGTCCCCACCTGACCATCCTGGCACGGCCGGGACCGTGCGGCTCCGTCCCCGTCGGGTACGGCAGAATTGGGCGGCGTGAGTGTCGGTGAGCATCGGTTGGTGTTGCTTCGCCACGGCGAGACCGAATGGTCGCGGTCCGGGCGGCACACCAGTACCACCGATCTCGATCTGACCGGCGCCGGCGAGGAGCAGGCCCGCCTGGCCGCGTTGACGCTGCGGCATTTGGGTCTGACCGATCCGACGGTGTTCAGCAGCCCACGTCGCCGGGCCCTGCGCACCGCCGAGCTGGCAGGCCTGACCGTCACGGAGATCACGCCACTGCTGGCCGAGTGGAACTACGGCGGCTACGAAGGCCTGACCACCCACCAGATCCGGACCGATAACCCGGGCTGGCTGCTGTGGACCAACGGCTGCCCGGGCGGCGAGTCGGTGGGCCAGGTCAGCGCGCGCGCCGATCAGGCCATCGACCTGGCGCTGGACCAGATGGTGAGCCGTGACGTCGTGTTCGTCGGGCATGGGCACTTCTCCCGCTCGATCGTCACCCGCTGGGTCGAACAGCCGCTGCACGAGGGCGCCCGCTACGGCTTCGGGCCGGCGTCGGTGTCGGTCTGCGGCTTCGAATACGGCCTGCGGCAGCTGAGGTCGCTCGGCCTGACCGCACACCGCGAACCGGTGACGGGGTGAGTGCCGAACCGTCGTTCGTGCTGGGCGGCCCGGCCGGTGCGGTGCTCGGCGACGGAATTGCCACCGGGTACCGGGACGTTACCGCCGCCGCGGCCGCGCTCCGCACCGGCTCAGCGCGGATCATCATAGGCGCCTTGCCCTTTGATCTGTCCTGCCCGGCCGCGCTGCACGCGCCCCGGTCCGTGCGCCGGGTGCCGACCCTGCCGGACTGGGCCGGCGAGGTACCCCGTGCCCGGACCGGCCGGACGCTGCCCGGGGCCGACGTGCACCGCGAGCGGGTCGCTGCGGCGATCGCCCGGTTGCGTGACCCGGACGCTGGCCTGCAGAAGGTGGTGCTGGCCCGCGCGCTGGAATTGACGGCCGAAACTCCTTGGCGCCCAACGTCGGTACTGCACCGACTGGCCGCCGCGGATCCGTCGGCGTATGTGTACCTGGCCGACCTGAGCCCGGCCGGGCCGGAGTATGCCGGCACCATCATGCTGGGCGCCAGCCCGGAACTGCTGGTCGAACGCGACGGTGATCGCGTCCGCTGCGCGCCGTTCGCCGGTTCGGCGCCCCGCTCGGCCGACCTCGACGTCGACGCCGCCAACGGCACCGCGCTGGCGGCCTCCGGGAAGAACCGCCACGAACATCAGCTGGTGATCGCCACCATGCGCGACGTGCTCGCACCGCTGTGCACCGACCTGCGGATCGCCCCCGAACCGCAACTGCACCGCACCGACGCGCTGTGGCACCTGGGCACCCCGATCACCGGCCGGCTGCGGGAAAGCTCGATAACCGCACTGGATCTCGCGCTCGCGTTGCACCCCACGCCGGCGGTGGGCGGTGTGCCGACGGCCGCCGCGATGGAACTGATCGCCGAGGTGGAAGGCGACCGCGGCTTCTACGCCGGGGCTGTCGGCTGGTGCGACGACCGCGGCGACGGACGCTGGGTGGTGTCGATCCGCGGAGCGCAGCTGTCCGCCGACCGCCGCGGCGCGCTGGCACACTGCGGCGGCGGGATCGTCGCCGAATCCGACCCCGCCGACGAGCTGGACGAGACCACCACGAAATTCCGGACCATCCTGTCCGGGTTGGGAGTTGACCAATGAGCGAACTGATCCGGCAGGCCCGGCCCGGGGACGAGACCGCTATCGTCGAGATGGTCCGCGAGCTGGCCGAATTCGAGCACGCAGCTGATGAGTGCACCGTCACCGAAACCCAGATGCATGCCGCGCTGTTCGGCCCGAATCCCACCGCCTGCGCGCACATGGTCGAGGTCGACGGCGAGCCGGCGGCCACCGCGGTGTGGTTCCGCAACTTCTCCACCTGGGAGGGCGTGGCGGGGATCTATCTGGAGGACCTGTATGTCCGCCCGGCGTTCCGGCGGCGCGGCCTGGCCCGAAAGCTGTTGTCCACGTTGGCCGCCGAATGCGTGAAGCATGGCTGCGCCAGGCTGGAGTGGGCGGTGCTGAACTGGAACGTCAACGCCATCGCGCTCTACGACGCCGTCGGCGGCAAGCCGCAGACCGAATGGACCACCTACCGGGTGTCCGGGCCGGAACTCGCGGCGCTCGCCCGCGAATAACCGGAAAGCGTGCACCCTCACGGGCGGAGTCAGTCGCGGGAGCGGATCACCCACTGCACCGCGGCGGGGCTGAACAGCAGCCCGAGCACCACCAGCGCGGCGACGGCCACCAGGGCGGCATACAGCGGCTGGTCCGATCCGTGGATGTACCAGGCCACCCCGAGCAGCAGTAGGTTGGCGAACACCGCGACGCCGCGCCCCCAGCGCCGGCCCGTGATCAGGGCCCAACCGGCGGCCAGCACCGCGCCGCCGATGAGCGCGAACCACGCCGCGGTGCCGTAGCCGAACCCGCCCAGCGACTGTCCCCGCACGACCTCGGAGTTGGTGCCGGTCAGCGCGTGCACCAGGTACACCGCCGCCACCGCCACGCCCGCCACGCCCTCGGCGGCGACGAGGTAGCCGGCGTAGCGGACCAGCGCGGGCGGATTCATCCCAGCGCGCCCAGCAGATACCGGACCGCGAACTCGTAGCCCTGCGCGCCGGCGCCGGCGATCACCACTGCGGCAACTTCCGAGACGTAGGAGTGCCGCCGGAACTGTTCGCGCGCATGGATATTGCTCAGATGCACCTCGGCCACCGGCAGCGCGACCGAGCGCAGCGCATCGGCGATCGCCACCGAGGTGTGGCTGTAGGCGGCCGGGTTGATGACGATGCCGGCGCAATCGTCGCCGGCGGCGTGGATGGCGTCGATCAGCTCGCCCTCGTGGTTGCTCTGCACGGCGCGGGCCTGGTAGCCCGCTTCGGCGGCTGTCGCGGCGACCAGTGCCTCGATCTGTACCAGGGTGGTGGTCCCGTAGACCTCGGGCTGACGGGTGCCCAGCAGGTTGAGATTGGGCCCGTTGACGAGGAGCAGGCGGCGTTCGGTCACGTTCGTACGGTACCCCTCGGCCGCCGCGCCCAACGTCCGCCACGAGCGCTCAGCCAGGTACGGCTTGACCCCCATTTCCCCTGGAACTTGCGTACGTGACTGAGCGCTCGCGGCGACGGGCATCCTGGCCGACCAGCAGGCGATGATTGAATTGACCAGTCGCCCAACATCTCCCAGCTATCTGGGGCCACCGATTTGTTGGTCGACGCTGCACTGCAGCGGGTCCACGAACACCTGAAGGGATCCGGTGAGCACCTATGCCGAGGGCATGACGGTACGCCGGGAGGTGCTCGGCGACGAGCACGTCGACCGCGCGGCCGCCCACGCGACGGAGTTCACGGCGGACTTCCAGGACTGATCACGCGCTACGCGTGGGGCGAGATCTGGACGCGGCCGGGCCTGGACCGCCGATCCCGCTCGATGATCCCCCTGACGGCACTGGTGGCCCGCGGGCATCACGAGGAACTCGCCCTGCACCTGCGCGCCGCGCTCCGCAACGGGCTGGCCGCCGACGAGATCAAGGAAGTTCTGCTGCGGACCGCGATCTACTGCGGGGTGCCGGACGCCAACACCGCGTTCCGGATCGCCGCGCAGGTGCTCGCGATGCCCGAGCGTGCATGGAAGGACGGCCCGGGCGGTGTGTCGGCGGACCGACACGCACACTCGGCGGGAAATGGGGTGCGCGCCACTAGGCTGGGACCTTGTGCGCGCCGTGCTGATCGTCAACCCGAATGCCACCTCGACCTCGGCGTCCGGGTTGGCGCTGTTGGCCCACGCACTGGAGAGCCGGGTCGAGCTGACGGTGGCGCGTACCGACCATCGCGGCCATGCCATCGAGATCGCCCAGCAGGCCGCCCACGACGGCGTCGACGTGGTGATCGTGCACGGCGGCGACGGCACGGCCAACGAGGTGGTCAACGGCCTGTTGGGGCCGCCGGGGCGGCTGGCGGCCCGGAATGTGCCGGCCGTGGCGGTGGTGCCGGGCGGTTCGGCCAACGTGTTCGCGCGCTCCCTGGGCATCCCGCACGACCCGATCGACGCGACGAACCAGCTGATCGACCTGCTCGGTGAGTACCGCCAGACGCACACCTGGCGACGGATCGGGCTGATGGACTGCGGTGAGCGCTGGGGCGTCTTCACCGCCGGCATGGGCGTCGACGGCGAGGTGGTGGCCAACGTCGAGGCCCACCGAAAGCGCGGCCGCCGGCAGAAGGGCGTGACGGCAACGCGTTACATCCGCTCGGCGATTCCGACAGTCCTGCGCAGTGCGCGACGGGAGCCGACGCTGACGCTGCGATTGCCCGATCGCGACCCGGTCCCCGGTGTGCATTTCGTCTTCGTGTCGAACGCGAGCCCATGGACGTACGCCAATGCCCGGCCCGTCTACACCAATCCGGACTGCCAGTTCGAAACCGGGCTGGGGGTCTTCGCCACGACGAGCATGAGTGTCTGGCGAAATCTGGGCCTGGTGCGCCGGATGTTGTCGAAGCGGGGCAAGGTCAAGGCGGCGCATCTGGTGCGCGACGACAACGTCGCCTGGCTGCAGGTCACCTCCGACACGCCGATTGCGACACAGATCGACGGGGATTACCTCGGGTTGCGCGAAGAGATGACGTTCCGGTCGGTACCCGATGCGCTGGACGTTGTTGCTCCCCCGCAGAAACCTTCGTGACCTGCGGTAATGACGCATATCGTGCCAATCTTGGGCACAATTGGGTTTAGCTTAGTACAACTGGGAAGCAGTTCCGGTAACGGATCCGGTCAGTGACATTGCCCACGTGTTAACGAAGTTCTATTGACATCTGTCCAGGCTCTGGAACGATCGTACGCAACAGTGCAGAAACATTTGTGTGCACGCGTTAACAGCCGAAGACACAAAACCGGTGTGCATTGCTGCGCGCCCAGATAGGAGTAATAGCCATGGATTGGCGGCATAAGGCGGTCTGTCGTGACGAGGATCCGGAACTGTTCTTCCCGGTGGGAAACAGCGGCCCGGCCATCGCCCAGATCGCTGACGCGAAGCTGGTATGCAACCGGTGCCCCGTGACCACCGAGTGCCTGACCTGGGCGCTTGATTCGGGTCAGGACGCCGGCGTGTGGGGCGGCATGAGCGAGGACGAGCGCCGTGCGCTCAAGCGCCGCAATGCTCGCACCCGGGCGCGCAGCGGGGTCTAGAACCCAAGAGCATCAAGAGAACGGCCCCGGTGAATGTCACCGGGGCCGTTCTTCGTGTGCAGGGTCAAGCGGCGTCGCTGCTCCCGCTCGAGCTCTTGGACGCGGACGAGCCCGCGTCGCCGCTGCCGGTGCTCGACGTGCTGGTCTTGGCCGAGTCCTGATCCGAACTTGCCGTCAAGGATGCCGACTTGTCGCTGGACGTGCTGCTCTTGTCCGACTTACTGTCGTCCGAAGTGCTGGTGTCCGAAGCACTTTCGTTGGCCGGCTTTTTCGCGGCGGTCCCGGTGGACTTGGTGGTGGCCTCGTCGGCCGCGGTCAAATCCGAGGCCTTCGCGGCCGACGCCGATTCCGTCTTGTCCGAATCCGCAGTCGCCCTGGACTTCTCGTCCGATATCGACGTGTCCGTCGAAGCAGCCGACGACTTGTCGGACTCCGCGGTCTGCGTCGCCGTCTCGGCGGCGGTGGTGGCCGTCGACGAGTTGTCGCCGTAGAGCGGGCCGGGGTCGATGCCGATCGACTTGTAGAAGTTGTAGAACGTCGGGGCCATCGAGCTGGGGTTCCAGCCGGTGTTCACGTACTCGTCGGACAGCGGCGCCTCGTTGAAGTCCCAGAACTCAGAACCCCGCCGGTAGAGCTCGATGTTCCGGTCGATGTTGTGCTGTGTCGGGACATTGGCGGTGCCGTTGTCGTAGGACGCCAGCCACTGCTCGAGCGTCGTGTTGCCGGGCCAGGCGGTGTTGATCGCGCGCACGAGCGCCGGGAAGCCGTCGTCCTGCGACATGCCCTCGCACGAGTTGGGGCACATCGGGCTCCCCGGGGTGATCGGGTCGAACGCGATGACCATGCCCGCGGTGTAGGTCTGCATCATCCGGCCGACCTGTTCGATGGTCGGGATCTTGATCTGGTTGTCCGCCGGATCCGACTGCAGGTGCGCGAAGTAGTTCTCGAACGGTGCCGTCGGCTCCAGCGTGAAGGTGGTGTTGGACCACGGCATGTAGCTCTTGCCGTCCGCACCGTCGACGGTTCCGGTGATGCCCAGGCCGTCGTAGACCTTGCCGCTGGAGTTCTCGACAGCGCCAAAGGTGTGGCCGTTCATCATGTCCAGCGGCGAGACCTTCCAGAAATTGCGGATCAGCGGCATGTCGACGGCGCCGGTGAGCATCATGAGATTCCAGAGGTTCTGGTCGAAGCCACGGAAGCCGGTGATGGGGCTGACCGGGGTGTTGGGGAAGCAGCCGTCGGCGTCACACGCGGGATCGACCGGCATCTCGGCCGCCAAGAACTTCGCGAACTGCTGGGCGAAGCCGTTGCCGGTGTACATGTCGTCGTCGGCGCCGGACAGCGCGGGGATGGGAACCGCGGAGGCGGCCACCCCGAAGAAGCGGGCGTAGTCGGCGGGATCGATCCCCCAGATGTTCGACGCGCTGGTGACCAGCCACGGCCCGCCGTAGACGAATCCGGTGGCGGTCATGTTGTTGGCCTCGACCTCACTGTTCGGCACGTTGATGAGGTCGATCAGCAAGTTGATCGGCACGTTCGTGAGTGACGTAGAAGACACAGCCGCCGCGAGTTGCACATCGGCGTCGATGACCCCCGCGTGCGAGTCCCTGTCCACGAGCGCGGGCGGAGCCGCCTGGCTGGTGACTGCGGTGAGCGCCGTCGCCAGTGCGACCCCGGCGGTGACCTGCGCCAGCAAACCGGAACGCGCCCCCGAAGCTTTGCGTCCTTCTTGATTACGGCGCCGCGCGTGGCGTGCTGCACTCATATTCGGTGTCCTCCAACTCTCGTCACTATGGTTGCCCGACCCGTGATGCGATCGTAGTACAGCTAACACTAGCTGACCCAATCAGCTCAAGTATCTCGACAAAACTCCACTATTTATGCACTTCACGCCTCGATGCTGGTTACGGCTCAGAAAATTTCTCGAGCTTTGGCAACTTTTCTCCAGCTGAATTGACGATTGCTGGAATTGCAAATCCGGGAACGACACAACGAACACCGTTGCCGCGCAGCGGAACTATGGGCGAAAACCTCACCCAGCGACGATTTCAGCAGCGGATACTATTGCGGCACACGGGTATTGGCGCGCCGACCGATGGGTACCCGCAGCATCACATCCGTCCCGCCGCCCTCGGCGGCGTGCATTCCCAGCGAACCATCGAGCTCGGCGGCAACCAGCGTGCGAACGATCTGCAAACCGAGCCGGTCGGATTTCTCCAGACTGAACCCCTCGGGCATCCCGCGGCCGTCGTCGTGGACGATGACGTCGAGCCAGCGCGCCGAGCGCTCCGACCGGATCACCACCGAACCCTGCCGACCGACGGGGTCGAAGGCGTGCTCGATGGCGTTCTGCACCAGTTCGGTGATCACCATGATCAGCGCGGTGGCCCGGTCGGCGTCGAGCACTCCGAGCGCGCCCACCCGGCTGATCTTGATCGGCGCGTCGACGGACGCGACGTCGTTCATGATCGGCAGGATCCGGTCGATCACCTCGTCGAGGTTGACCTCCTCGTCCACCGACATCGACAGCGCGTCGTGCACCAGCGCGATGGAGGACACCCGTCGGACCGATTCCATCAGCGCCTCGCGACCCTCGGCGTTGTTGGTGCGCCGGGCCTGCAGGCGCAGCAGAGCCGCGACGGTCTGCAGGTTGTTCTTCACCCGGTGGTGGATCTCGCGGATGGTGGCGTCCTTGGACAGCAGCGCCCGGTCGCGCCGCTTGACCTCAGTGACATCGCGGATCAGCACCGCCGCGCCGTCGGCCCGGCCGTGGACCACCAGCGGCAGTGTGCGCAACAGCACCGCCGCGCCGCCGGCGTCCACCTCGAGGCGCATGCTGGAGCCGCCGGACAGCGAGTCCCGGACGTGGCCGGCCAGCTCCTGGGCCTCGAACGGGTCCGAGATCAGCGGACGGGTGATGGCGACGAGGTTGTGGCCCTCGAGCTCGGATGTCAGCCCCATCCGGTGATACGCCGACAGCGCGTTGGGGCTGGCGAACACGATGACGCCGTTCTCGTCGAGACGGATGAAACCGTCGCCGACGCGGGGGCTGGACCGCGACATCGCCAGGTCGCCGACGTTGGGGAACCGGCCCTCGGAGATCATGTGGGCCAGGTCGCCGGCGCAGTCCAGGTAGGCGCGTTCCAGCGGTGAGGATTCGCGTGTCGACGCCAAGGCGGTCTGGTGGGTGAGCACTGCGACCACCGCGGCGTCGTAGCGCACCGGGACGGCCTCGACCTTGAGGTCGGCGCGCCGCAGCCCCAACCGGGTGTGCGGGTCCTCCTCGCGTTTGATCGCCCCCGACCGGAACGCCTCGGTCACCAGGGGCAGCTCCGAGGCCGCCGCGCAGGTGCCCACCGCGTCGGACAGCAGGACCGTCGGCGCGGTGTTCGGGCGGCACTGCGCCACACACACCAGGGCGCCGTCGTCGCGCTGGACCCACATCAGGTAGTCGGCGAAGGACAGGTCCGCCAGCAGTTGCCACTCCCCGACCACCGCATGCAGGTGGTCGACGGCGTTGCCCGGCAGGATGGTGTGCTCGGCGAGCAGATCACCGAGCGTCGACACGACTAGCCGATCACGGCAATGAGGTCACCGGCCTGGATGACATCACCGACCGCCACGGCCACCTTCGTCACCGTGCCCGCGACCTCGGCGAGCACCGGGATCTCCATCTTCATGGACTCGAGCAGAACCACGGTGTCGCCCTCGCTGATCGGGTCGCCCTCCCGGACGACCACCTCGAGCACACTGGCCACGATCTCAGCGCGCACATCCTCGGCCATTTCCACCTCTTTGTCTCTGCCCCAGCCCTCACCGGACTGCCGTCCTATCGAACCACAACCCGCTGATTACGGAGCAGCGGCGTGCGCATGAGACACTAGAGACAATCCGCAGCAAAATCTGGAGGTAGATCATGGCCAAACGGGGCCGTAAGAAGCGCGACCGCAAGCACAGCAAGGCCAACCACGGCAAGCGTCCCAACGCCGGCGGCTGCAAGTAGCACGTCACCGTTGACCGCCCGAGCTCACGACGAGCCGGGGCGGTTTTTTTGCGATTTCGGTGCATCACCCGTCGCTGACCGACGGTTATTGCACCGAAATCACGGGGATCTAGCCGACATCTAGCCGCGGATGATGGTGGTGCGGGTGATCTCGATGCGCAGCCGCTGGCGCAGGCCCTCGGGGGCCCGCTCGCCGCTGCACTTGGTGGCGATCAGAGCCTTGATGCGCTCCTCGACGCCGTAGTGCCGCAGGCAGGTGGGGCATTCGTCGAGGTGCTGGCGAAGTTTGGCGCGGGTGTCCTCGGTGCATTCCCCGTCGAGCAGGGTCCACACCTCGGCGATCACCGATGCGCACTCGGGGTGCTCGGGGTCGACGGGGCCTACCGGCGGGTTCCAACGCGCTTCGTCGGAACTCACGACGACACCTCCTGGCCCCGGATGAAGCCCCGGTCCCGGGCGACGTCGGCCAGCAGTTCGCGCAGCTGCTTGCGGCCGCGGTGCAGGCGGGACATGACGGTCCCGATCGGGGTATCCATGATCTCGGCGATCTCCTTGTAGGGGAACCCCTCGACGTCGGCGTAGTACACCGCCATCCGGAATTCCTCGGGCAGCTGCTGCAGCGCGTCCTTGATCTCGGTGTCCGGCAGCGCCTCGAGTGCCTCGACCTCGGCCGAACGCAGGCCCGTCGAGGTGTGCTCGGCGTTGGCGGCCAGCTGCCAGTCGGTGATCTCGTCGGTGGGGTACTCCGCGGGTTGCCGCTGCTTCTTGCGGTAGCTGTTGATGTAGGTGTTGGTCAGGATGCGGTACAGCCAGGCCTTGAGGTTGGTGCCCTCCCGGAACGAACGGAACCCGGCGTACGCCTTGACCATGGTTTCCTGCAGCAGGTCCTCGGCGTCGGCGGGGTTGCGGGTCATGCGCAGCGCGCCGCCGTAGAGCTGGTCGAGCAGCGGGATGGCGTCGCGCTCGAACCGCGCGGTCAGTTCCTCGTCGGTCTCGTCGGAACGGACCGGCCCCGACGAACCCGTCGGTTGACCATCAGTCTGACCAGCGCTAATCGTCGCAACTCCTTCAGATTCGGTGAAACCGAACAGCTCCGGTGCGAGCACCGGACGCTCCAGCAGCACCGTTGACACCAGATTTCTCCTCTCGATCCTAGGCTGACGTGTCCAACAGTTTTGGCCGGCCGCACCATTCCCGGGTCCTTGTAGGGTGACGCGGTGGCACGCGCGGCGACCCCGGCAATCACGGCTCTGGTGGCCGCCGGCATCGAGCATGAGGTGCTGGCCTACCGCCACGATCCCCGCAGCGACGCCTACGGCAACGAGGCGGTCGACGAAATGTCGGCGCTGGCGGGCGTCGAGCCCGGGCAGATCTTCAAGACCCTGGTGCTCGCGCTGGGACCGAGCCGGCTGGCGGTCGCGGTGCTGCCGGTGCCCGAGCGGTTGTCGCTGAAGGCCGCGGCGGCCGCACCGCCGATATCTGCGCGTGAAGGTCAGGGGAAGAACACTTTCGCCCCGGCGTACATGACCGCCGCGCCCACGATCAGGAATGCCGTCACGCAGGTCAGATAGCCGACCACCATCCGCCCGAAACCCAGGGCGCCGCCGGGGGGCGGGCCGCCGCGCAGCAGGGTGGTCAGCGGCGCGCACGCGGCCAGGAATCCGGTCCCGATGAGCAGCGGCAGGCGGCCGAACACGTCGCTGATGTCGATGGTCGCGTACGCCGCGCCCAGCAGGAACGCGACGACGCACACGATACCGACCAGCGGCCAGCCGCCGGTGGGCCAGCGCCGACTCAGCCGGGTGTGCACCACCGCGCCCAGCGCGGCGGCCGCCGCGGTCACGAGAACCTGCAGGACGGGCGTCATGCTGGCCGGTCCCGTGCCGCGGCCCGCCCGCCGGCGTAGCCCAGCGTGACGACCACCGGGTAGAGCAACACGAACGACAGCGACCACAGCGGGCGCTGCATCATGCCGAAGCCCACCACCAGCGCCGGGGCGCAGGCCGTACCGGCGGCGGTCCAGATCACCTGTGCCACAGACCGATTCCGCAGCCGGGTGGTCAGATACCCGATGGCGGCCGCCGAGGCCAGCGCCACGATGAGCACCGCGGTGACGCGGACCGCGGGCGATCGGGTGGTCAGCACCGCCAGCTGCCAGACACCGGCCCCGACCGCGGCACCAGCGGCGGCCGCGGCGGTCTCGCGATTCACCGTCACCGGCCGCACTCCCCCTGGATCAGCGCCTTGAGCGTGCCGCCGACCTGGTAGGCGAAGATGTAGCTGAACTGCGCCACGGTCTGCGGGTAGCGCCGCGGGACGGCCACGAACGCGAACGACGCACCGCTGCCGGCGGCGCACTGGTCGAAGATGAACCGGGCGCGGATCAGATGGTAGCGCCAGCTGATCACCACGATGCGACGCCAATGATGTTCGGCGGCAAGACGATCGGTGAACATCGCCTCGCCCCGGGTGGTCGAGGGATCGGGCTTCTCGCAGATGACCTGGACGTCGCCCTGGCTGGTGTCGCACAGCCGCTTCATCACCTTGTCCTTGGGCCCGTACGGGTTGGACAGCACGACGGTCGAGGCGTGCAGCTTGGTGGCCAGTTTCACCCCGAAGTCCTCGCGGCCGTCGTGTTCCCCGCCGAGCACGACGACGGCGTCGGCCTTCTTGACGGGGTCGTTGGGCGTGCGCATCAGCACGAGGGTGCCGTAGGCGCCGATGGCGGCGACCAGGACCACCACGGTGGTCACCACGGCGGCGATGATGCGCGAGCGCGGAAGCGTTCGATGTCGCCGAGCCATGATGGTCCGATCCTATGACCTAACCGCAGGAGCTGCCCACACTAACGGGCCTGGTACAACAGGCCGCGCCCGATCGCCTCGCGCACCACCGGCAGGGCCGCCTCGGCCAGGGCACCGGCGTCCACGCCGTGCTGGGCGGCCAGCAGTTCGATCAGGGTGCCCAGCGGCACCTCGCCGCGGCAGCCGGCCAGCAGCGCGCGGGACACCTCGTCGACGGCCAGCACCGCGGCGGGTCCGCCCGGTCGGCGCACCACGGACGAAATCTGTTGCCAACCTTGCTCTCCCGGCAGCGACGTCTCTTCCAGGAAGATCGGCGCCGTCGACAGCCGAGCGGCCAGCAGCTGCGCATCGGTGGTCTCGCGCAAGTATTCCCGGCGGGCGAAGAAGGCCGCCACCTCGGGTCCGGTCAGCGCCTCCCCCGCGCCGGTGATCTCCTCGAAGATCTGCTCGGGGGAACCGCCCGGCCGTAGGGGTGCCCGCAGCGTGATCATGCCCATGCCGATGCCGGTGATGCCCTCGGCGGCGAACCAGTCCAGCCAGTCGCCGCCGCGACGGGCGGTCTGCTCGGGTGTCTCGCCGGCGTCGGCGGTCCACAGTGAGACGTAGCTGATCGGATCGGCCAGTTCGCGTTGCACCACCCAGGCGTGCAGGCCGGTGCCGGCCAGCCAGCCAGCGACCCGATCGCGCCAGTCGGCGCCGTCGCGCACGATCCAGTTGGCCATCACCTGGGCGGTGCCGCCGGGCGTCAGGTGATCGGGAATCTGCTCGATCAGGCTGCGGCACAACGTGTCTCCGACCATCCCGGAGTCCCGGTATTCGTAGTCGCGGGCGCCGGAGCCGACGACGAAGGGCGGATTGGACACGATCAGGCCGAAGCGCTCCCCGGCCACCGGCTCGAACAGGCTGCCGCGGCGCAGATCCCATGACATGCCGTTGAGCCGGGCGGTGGCCGCGGCCAGTGCCAGGGCGCGCTGGTTGGTGTCGGTGGCCACGATCTGTTCGCAGTGCGCATTCAGGTGCAGGGCCTGGATGCCGCAGCCGGTGCCCAGATCTAGCGCTGCCCGCACCGGTGTGCGCACCACGGCGCGCGCCAGGGACATTGAGGCGGCGCCGATGCCCAGCACATGATCGGGTCGCAGCGGCCCGGGCCGCGACGCGGAGTCCAGGTCGGAGACCACCAGGAAGTCGGTCGCGCCGTCGCTGTGCGGGCGGATGTCCAGCGCGGCCCGCACTCCGGGCTCCACCACCCCATTCGCGACCAGCGCGTCGTAGGACACCGACGGTAGCGCGTCGGCGACGTCGTCGCGGGTCTCCGTGCCGCCGAGCAGGAACAGCCGGACCAGCACACCCAGCCGTCCGCCGGCCCGGCTGGCGCGCTCGGCCGGCCACCATACCCCGCGACCCAGGGCCGCTTCGGCGTGTTCGCCCAGCAGTTCGGCCACCCCGCCGGTGGTGAATCCGACCGAGCGCAGATCGCGTGCCAGCCCATCGAGCACCCTGGAGTCGGCCAGTGGCGCCGTCAAAACAGCTCCGCCTGCTCGGCGTCGGGTTCGACCGCCTCGATCAGCTCGGGGCCGTTGTTGCGGACGCTGTTCACCAGCGTGGAGACCTCACGAATCGCGATGCGATCCAGGTCGCCGTGCCCGCGCAGCAGTCCCTGGTCGACGGGCGCATCCGGGTCCAGCCAGTGATCCCAGTCGCCGGCGCTGATGGTCAGCGGCATGCGGTCGTGGATCTCGGCCAGTGGGCCGACCGCGTCGGTGGTGATGATGGTGCAACTCAGCAGCGGCGGTTGGCCCTCCGGCGCGTCGGGGGCGTGCCAGGTGGACCACAGCCCGGCCATGAACAGCAGGTCGCCGTCGGCGGCATGCAGGTAGAACGGGGTCTTGGCCCCCTTGGATCCGCGCCATTCGTACCAGCCGTCCATGGGTACCAGGCAGCGCTTGTGCTTGGCCGATGACCGGAACGCCGGTGATTCGGTCAGCTTCTCGGCGCGCGCGTTGATCAGCAGCGGACCCTTGGTGGTCGGGGCGCCGTCGGCGTCGGCCTTGATCCATGGCGGCACCAGACCCCAGCGCATCGATCGGACCCGGCGGGTGGGCTCGTCACCCTCCTCAGAATGCCGGCGGACCACGGTGCTGACGGTGGTGGTGGGCGCCACGTTGAAATTCGGCCCCGATTCCCGGGCGGCCTCCGTGGCCTCGTCGAGGGCCTTGATCTTCTCGGCCAGCAGGGCCGGATCTGTCGTCACCGCGAACCGTCCGCACATGCCTGCCATGGTTCCAGACGGGCAGGATGAAAGAATCCAGCCGTGGCAGCGCAACAGAACTGGCCGGCACCCACCGCACCGGCACCCGTGCACGCCACCGTCGTCGTCCCCGGCTCCAAGTCGCTGACCAACCGCACGCTGGTGCTGTCGGCGCTGGGTTCGGGTCCGTCGACCATCAGCGGCGCCCTGCGCAGCCGCGACACCGACCTGATGATCGGTGCGCTGCAGACCCTGGGCCTGCGGATCGATGGCGACGGACCGGAGCTGTCGGTGACCGGCGGGATCGCGCCGGCACCGGATGCCCAGGTGGACTGCGGGCTGGCGGGTACGGTGCTGCGTTTCGTCCCGCCGCTGGCCGGCCTGGGTTCCGTGGTGGTCGAGTTCGACGGCGACGAGCAGGCCCGCGCGCGGCCCATCGCGCCGCTGCTGGATGCCCTGCGCACGCTCGGCGTCGACATCGCCGGCGACGCGATGCCGTTCCGGGTGCGCGGCACCGGGACGGTGAAGGGCGGCACGGTGGCCATCGACGCGTCGGCGTCGTCGCAGTTCGTCTCGGGCCTGCTGCTCTCGGGCGTGGCGTTCGACGACGGGGTGACCGTCGCGCACACCGGCACGTCGGTGCCCTCGGCCCCACACATCGCGATGACGGTCGCGATGTTGCGTCAGGCCGGTGTCGAGGTCGACGACGCGACGCCCAACCGCTGGCGGGTGGCGCCGGGGCCCGCCGCGGCGCGGCACTGGATCGTGGAACCGGACCTGTCGAGCGCGGTCCCGTTCCTGGCGGCCGCGGTGGTGACCGGCGGCACGGTCCGGATGCCCGGTCTGCCGTCGCCGTCCCTGCAGCCGGTCGACACGGTGGTCGAGCTGCTGGGTCTGATGAATGCCACTGTGGCACAGACTAGTTCACATCTCGAGGTGTCCGGCAGCGGCGACTTCGCGGGTTTTGACGTGGACCTGCATGAAGTCGGCGAGCTGACGCCGGCGGTGGCCGCGCTGGCGGCTCTGGCCGCACCGGGGTCGGTGTCGACGCTGCGCGGGGTGGCGCATCTGCGGGGCCACGAGACCGACCGGCTGGCCGCGCTGTGCACGGAGATCAACGGCCTGGGCGGGGACTGCCGCGAGACGGCCGACGGGTTGACGATCACTGCCGCGCCCCTGCATTCCGGCACCTGGCACGCCTATGCCGATCATCGGATGGCGATGGCCGGGGCGATCGTCGGGCTGACGGTGCCGGGTATCGAGATCGACGACATCGCAACCACTTCCAAGACGCTGCCGGAGTTCCCGCAGTTGTGGGCCGGCATGTTGGCCGGCGAGTAGAACCTGATGGTCCGCGCCTACGATGAGTCCGATGTCCGGATCCGTCCGGGCAAAGGATCCCGCCCGCGCACCAAGACCCGGCCCGAGCACGCCGACGCCGAGTCGGCGATGGTGGTCACCGTGGACCGCGGCCGGTGGGGCTGCGTGCTCGACGGCGACCCCGAGCGACCAGTCACCGCCATGCGGGCCCGCGAGCTCGGCCGGACCCCGATCGTCGTCGGAGACGACGTCGACGTGGTAGGCGATCTGTCCGGCCAGCGGGACACCCTGGCGCGCATCGTGCGGCGCGGTGAGCGTCGAACGGTGTTGCGCCGCACGGCCGATGACACCGACCCGACCGAGCGGGTGGTGGTGGCCAACGCCGATCAGCTGCTGATCGTGGTGGCGCTGGCCGACCCGCCGCCACGCACCGGCTTCGTCGAGCGATCGCTGATCGCCGCCTATGCCGGCGGCCTGAAGCCGATCCTGTGCCTGACGAAGACGGATCTGGCGCCGGCCGAACCGTTCGCCGCGCAGTTCGTCGATCTGGATCTGACGGTGCTGACCGCCGGACGCGACGATGCGCTGGACGCGGTCAACCCGCTGTTGACCGACCGGCTGACGGTGTTCCTGGGCCATTCCGGGGTGGGCAAGTCGACGCTGGTGAATCGCCTTGTGCCGGAAGCGGATCGGGCCACCGGCGAGGTGTCCGGGGTCGGCAAGGGCAAGCACACGTCGACCCAGTCGGTGGCGTTGCCGCTGCGCGACGGCGGCTGGGTGATCGACACCCCCGGGGTGCGCTCGTTCGGGCTGGCGCACATCGAACCCGACGACGTGCTGCTGGCGTTCTCGGATCTGGCCGAGGCAGTGGCCGACTGCCCGCGCGGCTGCGGGCACATGGGCCCGCCCGCCGACCCGGAGTGTGCGCTCGATCAGCTGACGGGGCCGGCGGCCGGCCGGGTGGCGGCCGCCCGTGGTCTGCTGACCGTGCTACGAGAGGCCTCACCGGGCCCCAGATAGCGGTAAGCCGGCCGTGTTCGGATGAACACGGCCGGCTTACCAGAGGTGTATCAGGCTGCCAGGTCGTCCAGCGCAGCGCGGTTTCGCTTGTTACGCCGCGACTTTCGCACCGCCGCGATGGCGCTGCGCAACCCGCGCTTGTTGCCCGTCGCGGGATCCAGCTCACCGAAGCCCGTCCCGAGCTGGTCGAACATCCGCTCGCTACGCGTCTCGGGGGCGTCGTCCACGGTGTCGCGCAGATACTTGTTCGGCAGCGACAACTTGGCGATGGTGCGCCAGGTCTTCCCATACTGCACCAGGAACGGACCCGTCGTGTAGGGCAGGTCGTACTTCTCGCACAGCGCCTGCACCTTGAACGAGATGTCGTAGAGCCGGTTGCTCGGGATATCCGGGTAGATGTGGTGCTCGATCTGGTGGCACAGGTTGCCGCTCATGAACCGCAGCACCGGGCCGTTCTCGAAGTTGGCACTGCCGAACATCTGGCGCAGGTACCACTGGCCCTTGGTCTCACCGATCATGTCGGTCTTGGTGAACTTCTCCGCACCGTCCGGGAAGTGGCCGCAGAAGATCACGGCGTTGGTCCAGAAGTTGCGGATCACGTTCGCCAGGACGTTGGCCTTGGCCGTCGACCCGTAGGTGGCCCACGGTGACGCCGAGGTAAGCGCCGGCCACGCGATGTAGTCCTTGAACACTTGCCGGCCGGCCTTCTCGCCGAACTCGCGGACGCGCTCGAGGGTGGCGGCGCGGTCGTCGCGGCCCTTGAAGATCTTGCCGATCTCTAGGTGCTGCAGACCCACGCCCCACTCGAACAGCGATGCCAGCATCGTGTTGAACAGGATGTTGAGCAGGTTGAACGGCTTCCAGCGCTGATCGCGGGTGACGCGCAGCATGCCGTAGCCCACGTCGTCGTCCATCCCGAGGATGTTCGTGTACTTGTGGTGCATGAAGTTGTGGGTGAAGCGCCAGTGCTTGGACGCCCCCATGATGTCCCACTCCCAGCTCGACGAGTGGATCTCCGGATCGTTCATCCAGTCCCACTGGCCGTGCATGACGTTGTGGCCGATCTCCATGTTCTCGATGATCTTGGCCACGCCCAGCGTGGTGGCACCGGCCCACCAGAAGGCCCGTTTGGAACTACCGGCCAGCATCAGCCGGGCGGCGATCTCGAGGGACCGTTGGAAGGCGATGGTGCGGCGGATGTAGCGCGCATCCTTCTCGCCGAGGGATTCCTCGATATCGGTGCGGATGGCGTCGAGTTCGATCGCCAGGGCTTCAATATCGGCGTCGGTCAGATGAGCGAACGCCGGGACATCGGTAATCGCCATGCTGCTCCTTCCGCGGTTGTCTACGAGTACGTTACCGTAACCTACGCCATCGTAGGTTACTAGTAAGTAAATGCTAAAGGTCGAGCACACAATCTCCCGACGCCGCCGAGATGCAGGTCTGAACCCGTGTCCCGGGGCCGTGCTCGACACCGTTGCGCAGATCACGAGCGTAACCGTCGACGACGCCGGCCACACACGATTGGCAAATACCCATCCGGCAGCCGAACGGCATCTGTACCCCGGCTGACTCACCGGCATCCATCAACGACGTCGCGCCGTCTGCCTGCACTGTCTTACCGCTGCGCGCGAAGGTCACCACACCCCCGGCACCGTGGGCCGCGGCCTTGCTGGCAGCAAACCTCTCGAGGTGCAGGTTGGCGGCAACTCCGGCGTCGGTCCAGACCCGTTCGGCGTTGGCCAGCATGCTCTCGGGGCCACAGGCCCAGGTCTGGCGCTCCCGCCAGTCGGGCACCACCGAACCCAGGCCCGCCAGGTCCAGGCGGCCCTCGGAACGCGTGGCCCGCAGCCGCAGCCGGTAGCCCGGATGCTCGGTCGCCAGCTCGGCCAACTCGGTGCGGAACAGCGCGTCGGCCTCGGTGGGTGCCGAATGCACATGCTCGACGTCGGTGATCTGATCGTGGCGGGCCAGGGTCCGCAGCATCGACATCACCGGGGTCACGCCGGAACCGGCGGTCAGGAACAGGACCTTGGCCGGAGCGGGGTCGGGCATGACGAAATTGCCCTGCGGGGCGGCCAGCCGAACGATGGTGCCGGCCGGAACGCCGCCGACCAGGTGCGTGGACAGAAAGCCCTCGGGCATCGCCTTCACGGTGATGGTGATGGTGTGGTCGCGGGTCACCGGCGTGGACGTCAGCGAGTAGGAGCGCCATCGCCAGCGCCCATTCATGAGCACACCGATCCCGATGTACTGGCCCGGCTGGTAGTCGAAGCTGAAACCCCAGCCCGGCTTGATCACCAGAGTGGCCGAGTCTTCGGTCTCCCGCCGGACCTCGACGACGCGGCCGCGCAGTTCGCGTGCCGACCACAACGGGTTGACCAACCGCAGGTAATCGTCCGGTAGCAACGGTGTGGTGATGCGCCCGGCCAGCCGCCGAAGGGTGTGCAGCCCGGGTCGACGGTCCGCGCCCGCGATGGTCGGCCGGACGGTGTCGGCGACCCGCGCACTGATCTTGATGTGGTTCTTCGCCACGATGCTCCCGCTGATCGGTCGTGTGGTCCGGGCCCCGCGCCGAACCTACGCAACCGTAACCTACGTCGGCAAATCGTGCTTCACAGCAAATCGAGCAAGAACGGAAGTTCCTGGGTGGCATACCACGCCAGATCGTGGTCCTGGGCGTCCCCAACCGCCAGTTCGGCGTCCTCGTCACCCAGGTCGGCCTCGTCGATGACGGCAATGGCGGCGCGCACGTCGGACTCGGCCGCAGCAATGTCGACATAGACGGCCACCAGGTCGTCGACGGCCACCGGCGCCGCGAGCCGCACCACCGCGTCGTCGAGATCCGGGCGCAGCTTCACGGCCTCGGCAGCCACGTCGGCGACCAGCACTGCGCGCCGGGGCGGCAGCGCGGGATCCTCGTGATCGACCGCCATCAGCCGCACCGAACCCAGCGCGGCCTCGCGCAGCGCCACCTCGGCCAGCTCCTCGTCGTCGCCCTCGGCGTAGGACTCGCGCAGGGCGGGGGTGACGGCGAAGGCGGTGCCGCTGACGGGGAACAGCTGCCCGTCGGCGACCAGCCGCTGCAGCATCGCCAGCGTGGCCGGCACGTACACCCGAACCGGATCAGCCACGGTCACCGAGCAGGCTGGCCACGTGGTCGGGCACGTACGTCGACAGTTCCCGCGACGGCCGCTCGTAGCGCCCGGACTTGGCGACCTTGCTGGGCAGGTCGACGTTGGGCCGGTCCACGTCGTGGTAGTCGATGGTGGACAGCAGATGGTTCATCATGTTCAGCCGGGCATGCTTCTTGCTGTCGGACTCCACGACGTACCACGGACTCTCGGGAAGATCGGTGTGCACCATCATCTCGTCCTTGGCTCGCGAGTAGTCCTCCCAGCGGAACACGGACTCGAGGTCCATCGGCGAGAGCTTCCACTGCCGGACCGGATCGGAGAGCCGCTTGCGGAACCGGCGCAACTGCTCCTCCTCCGACACCGAGAACCAGTACTTGCGCAGCAGGATGCCGTCGTCGATGAGCATCCGCTCGAACAACGGGGTCTGCCGCAGGAACAGCGAATGTTGTTGCGGGGTACAGAATCCCATGACCTTCTCGACGCCGGCCCGGTTGTACCAGGACCGGTCGAACAGCACGAACTCGCCGCGGGTGGGCAAGTGCGCGACGTAGCGCTGGTAGTACCACTCGCCGGCCTCCCGCTCGGTGGGCGCCGGCAACGCGGCGATGCGGCTGACCCGGGGGCTGAGATATTCGGTGATCCGCTTGATGGTGCCGCCCTTCCCGGCGGCGTCACGCCCCTCGAAGATCACCACGATGCGCGTACCGCTGTGCTTGACCCATTCCTGCAACCGGACGAATTCGGTTTGCAGGCGGAACAACTCGGCCTCGTAGACCTCGTTCGACAGTTTCCTGGCAGTCGGCATCTTGCTCATCGCCGAATCGTAGACCGTCGGTGGGCTACTTGGCTGCTTCGAGCAGTTCGTCGAGCGATTCCCGCAGCAGCGACGGCAGCACGTCGACGTCGCTCATCGCCTCCCGGTCGGCGTTGATACCGAAATAGAGCATGCCGAAGTAGGACGTCACGCCGATCGCGAGCACCTGGTTGGCCAGCAGCGGCGGCACCGAGTAGGTCTCGAGCAGTTTGGTGCCGGCGATGTAAATCTGCGCCTGCGGGCCGGGCACGTTGGTGACGAGCACATTGAACAGCCGGGCCGAGAAGCTGGTGGCCACCCGAATTCCCATGGCGTGCAGGGTCGGTGGGGCGAACCCGGACAGGGTGACGATGCTGCGCGCGTCGACCAGGCTGGCGGCCGTCGAGTGCGATTCGGTGGCGTGCGCGATCTGCGAGAGCCGCACCACGGCGTTGCCCTCGCCGATCGGCAGGTCGACCAGGAAGGGCGCCACCTCGCTGATCGGCTGCCCCGGCCCGGTCTGCAGATCCAGGCCGAGGTCGCGGTATACCGACATCGGCGCCATCGCGCGCACCGTCGACGTCGGTGTCACCGGCTCGCCGCGGGAGAGCAGCCAGTTGCGCAATGCGCCGGCGATGACGCACAGCACGACGTCATTGATGTCGCAGTCGTAGCGCGACCGCAGCCGCCGGTAGTCCTCCAGGTCGGCCGAGGCGACGGTGAACCGCCGGTTCCGGGACACGGTGGTGTTCAGCGGGCTGCTGGGGGCGTTGCCGCGGGCCACCGTGCGCGCCACGTCGGCGAA
>JAKIXW010000109.1:11778-12197 GCA_022708865.1 Acidobacteriota bacterium | reverse complement strand
GCAGACCTACCGCGCCTCCAAGGCCGCCGTCATCCAGTTCACCAAGTCCGCGGCGATCGAGTTGGCGTACTACGACATTCGGGTCAACGCGATCGCGCCCGGCAACATCCGCACCGCGATCGTCTCGAAATCGGCCAATGCGGAGGACCGGCAGCGGATCGAGGAGTTCGAGGAGAACATCCGGGCCCAGATGCGCCGGGACCGGCCGTTGAAGCGTGAGGGCACGGTCGAGGACGTCGCCGAGGCGGCGCTGTACTTCGCGGGTGACCGGTCGCGGTATGTCACCGGCACCGTGCTGCCGATCGACGGCGGCACGGTGGCGGGCAAGGTCATCGTCTCGAAGAAGTCCTGATCCGGGCCGGCACCTCCGGCGCGAGCGTGCAGCCATCTGCAATATCGGGCAGTCGACGTACATCTGC
>JAKIXW010000109.1:0-11762 GCA_022708865.1 Acidobacteriota bacterium | reverse complement strand
GTTCACAGGGCCACCCTTTACCTGACACTCGATTATAGGTAGTCTCTAACGCGATAACACCGCCGCGAACGGGGATGCCGATGACCGACCTCGTGATCGAGATCAACGGGCTGCGAAAGTCCTTCGGCAAGTTCGAGGCGCTGGGGGGCCTGGACCTTCAGGTGCAACGCGGCCAGGTGCACGGCTTCCTCGGGCCCAACGGCGCGGGCAAGTCCACCACCATCCGCGTCCTTCTCGGGTTGTTGCGCGCCGACGCCGGCCGGGTCCGGCTGTTGGACGGTGATCCGTGGCGCGATGTGGTTGCTCTGCACCGCCGGTTGGCCTACGTCCCGGGTGATGTGTCGTTGTGGCCGTCCATGACCGGTGGAGAGGCGATCGATCTATTGGGCGCCATGCGCGGCGGCCTCGACGAGCACCGCCGGGCCGACCTGTTGCAGCGCTTCGAGCTGGATCCCACCAAGCGGGGCCGGCCCTACTCCAAGGGCAACCGGCAGAAGGTGGCCATCGTCGCCGCGCTCGCGTCCGACGTCGAGCTGCTGATCCTCGACGAACCGACATCGGGCCTGGATCCGTTGATGGAGAACGTCTTCCAGGAGGTGGTCGGCGAGGCCGTCGGGCGGGGGGCCACCGTCCTGCTCTCCAGCCACATCATGGCCGAGGTCGAGATGCTGGCCGACCAACTGAGCATCATCCGCGACGGGGTGATCGTCTCGTCCGGCACGCTGGGCGAGTTGCGTGGACACGCCCGAACGACGATTCGCGCCGAGCTGTCCACCGTCCCGCGGCCCGAGGAGCTGGCGCCGTTGCACGACGTGGAACTCAGCGGCCACCGGTTGACGGCCACCGTCGACGCCGACCGGATCGGCCGCGCGATGGCACTCCTCACTCCGTTCGGCCTGACGGGTTTGACGGTCGAACCGCCGTCGCTGGAGAGCCTGTTCCTGAGGCTGTACGACGACGACCGGGCACTGGTCCGACGATGACGGTGTCGAGCGCGATCGCCGGCACCCCACCGCTGCTGCGGGCATCGCTGGAACACGAGAAGCGTTCGTTCGCGCCCTGGGTCGTGATCGCCACGGCGCTGTCCGTTTCCTCGGTCGTCGTGTACCCGTGGTTGTTCCCCGAGGTCGCCGAACGGCAGCGGTTCGCCGCCACCGTCGGCGCCAATCCGGCGCTCGGGCTGATCTTCGGCCCGGCCCACGACCTGTCGACGGTCGACGGGTTCAACGCCTGGCGCAGCCTTGCGCTCGGCGGTTTCCTCACCGGTCTGGGCGCCATCTTCATCGTCGTGAGAGCCAGTCGCGGACAAGAGGATTCCGGCCAGGCCGAGCTGTTGGCAGCGGGTGTTCTGGGGCGACAGGCCCGGCTGCTGACCGCGGTGGCGATGGCGGGGATCTGCTCGCTGGCCGTCGGCGTGGTGTCCTTCGCATTCACGGTCCCGTGCGGCGGTGGGTGGAGGTCGTCGCTGCTGCTATCGGCCGGATTCACCGTGACCGGCTGGATGTTCGCCGCCGTCGCCGCGGTCACCGCACAGATCGCCTCGGATGCGCGCACCGCCACCTCGATCGCGGTGGCCGTCCTCGGCGTGCTGTTCGTGCTGCGCGGCTTTCTGTACTCGGTCGGGGCGCCGCCGTGGACCACCTGGGCCAATCCGCTGGGCTGGATCAGCGAGACCCGGCCGGCGGCCGGCAACCACTGGGGGCCGCTGCTGGCCGGCGTCGCGTTCGCGGCGGTGTGCGCCGCCGTCGGTTTCGCGCTGCAGGTGTCGCGGGACTTCGGGCAGGGCCTGATCGCGTCCCGCCCGGGGCCGGCCCGCGGAACTGCCAGAAACCCAATGGGTCTGGCCATCCGGCTCAACCGGGCACCCGTGCTGTCCTGGTCGGTGGCCTTCGTCGGCCTCGGCCTGATCTTCGGGTATTTCATCCGGACGGTCCGCGAGTTGTTCAGCGTCAACCCGGCCCTGGCCGAGATCTTCGCCGCCGGTGCGACGCTGCCGGCCCAACTGCTGGCCGGCTTCCTGGCAACCGTCGTCACGTTGATCGGCATCGTGGCTGCGGTCGCCGGGGTACAGATCGTCAATCGGGTCCGGACCGAGGAACTCGAGGATCGTGTCGAACCGGTGCTCGCCACCGCGGTCGGTCGCGCCCGCTACCTGGCGCCGAGTGTGCTGGTGGCCTTTGCCGCACCGGCGCTGTATGTCCTGATCTCCGGGGTGATCATCGGAGCGCTGGCAGCCTCCGCCCACATTGGCCTGAACTTCGGCCACCCGCCCCTGCAGGCCGTCGCAACCATCCCTGCGGTGTGGACCGTCATCGCGCTGGCGGTGGCCGTCATCGGTGCGCGCCCACAGGTTCGAATCGCTTCGTGGGCAGGCGTTCTCGGGTCCTTCGGGCTGACGTTGCTGGGGCCGAGCTTCAAACTGCCCGACTGGGCCCTGGGTATCAGTCCCTACTACCACGTCCCGCACGTCGCCGTGGAACCCCACAACTGGTGGGGGCTGCTGTGGATCAGTCTGGTCACCGTTGGCTTCCTCGCCGTCGGATTCGCCGGGTTCCGTCGTCGTGACACGCCCTGAGCCGGCGGTTCCCGACGAGTGGGTGGACGCCGCGTTGCGGGCCGCCGACGAGTTGGGAACGGGTGTCGCCGATGTGCCGATCGCCGTCATCGCGCGGCACGCCGGGGTGTCGCGCAGTACGCTGCTACGCCGGCTCGGCGGGGTGGACCCCGGCGGAACACCGCCGGTCCGCTCTCGCGCGATGGCCGCCGCCGCGGAGCTGATCAGCGAAAGTGGTTTGGCCGCAGCCACCCTCGATGCGATAGCGGCGCGGGCGGCGTGTTCGGTGCCGAGTCTGTACGCCGTGTTCGGTGGCCGGGACGGTCTGCTGCTGGCCATCTTCGAACGCCACAGTCCGGTGTCGGCGATCGAGGAGTACTTCGCCCGGCCGCACACCGATCTGCAGGACACCGTGGCCGGCCTCTACCACGTCCTGGCCGAGGTGCTCGGGCGCGCGCCGCGCGTGGTGCCGGCGATGTTCGCCGAAGCATTCGCCCGGCCGGACAGTCCGGCGGTGCAATCCCTTGCCGGGCAGGCGATTCCGCGGATGCTGGGCGTCCTGGGCGGCTGGTTGACCGCGCAGGTGCAGGCGGGGCGAATCGTGGCACAGCCCCTGCCGTTGCTGGTCCAGCAACTGATGGCACCGATGATGATCCATCTCCTGATGCGGCCGGTTGCCGGAGACTCCGGGCTCGTCGAACTACCCGATGTCGACACCGTGTGCGACGTCTTCGCCGACAATTTCGTTCGGGCCGTGGCACCGGCGCCGGACCCGAAGAGAGGACGAGGCCGATGACCGAACCCGGTTCGACGACATGCGCGATCGTGGGGGGCGGCCCCGCGGGGATGGTCCTGGGGTTGCTGCTGGCCCGCGGCGGCATCGAGGTCACCGTGTTCGAGAAGCACGCCGACTTCTTCCGCGACTTCCGCGGCGACACCGTCCATCCGGTGACCCTGCGGATGCTCGACGAACTCGGGCTGTTCTCCCGATTCGACGCGCTTCCGCACACCAGGTTCGAGCAGGCGGGATTCGATCTGGACGGACGCCGGATCACGGTCGTCGACTTCCGCCGGCTGCATCAGCCACACCCCTACGTGGCACTGGTCCCGCAGTGGGATCTGCTGAATCTGCTCGCCGAGGCGGGTCGCGAGGAACCGACGTTCACGCTACGGATGCAGACCGAGGTCACCGGGTTGCTGCGCGACGGGGACACCATCACAGGGGTGCGCTTCGACGGACCCGACGGTCCCGGTGAACTCCGCGCCGAGCTCACCGTCGGATGTGACGGCCGAACCTCGGTCATTCGGCAGGCGGCCGGTCTGGTTCCGCGCGAATATCCCGTCCCCTTCGACATCGGCTGGTTCCGGCTGGATCGACTCACCGATGCCGCATTCCAGCTGACACCTCGGCTGTCCCGCGGTCTGGCGCTGATCCTGATCCCCCGCGAAGGGTACTTCCAGGCGGGTGCGCTGCTGCCCAAGGGCGGCGAACAGGCCTGGCATGCACAGGGATTGGAGTCCTTCCGGGCGCAGGTCGCCGAGCTGGTCCCGGAGGCCTCGACGGCGAGCCTGAAATCGTGGGACGACGTGAAGGTCCTCGACGTCCGGCTGAACCGGCTGCGTCGCTGGCACCGACCCGGTCTGCTGTGCATCGGTGACGCCGCCCACGCGATGTCGCCCATCGGGGGAGTCGGGATCAACCTGGCCGTCGCCGACGCGGTCGCCACCGCCGGGCTGCTGGCCGAGCCGCTGCGCACCCACCACGTCACCGACGCCGACCTGGAGGCGGTCCAACGGCGGCGGAACCTGCCCGCCGCGGTCACCCAAGCCGTGCAGCGGCTCGCGCACCGGGTGGTGATCACCCGGGTGCTGCAGGGCAAGGTGGTCGAGGCCCCGAAGCAGTTGGGTGTTCTGGCGGCGGCGCTCTACCGCGTCATGCCGTGGTTACCGGTGATTCCGGCCTACGCGATCGGCGTCGGCTTGCGTCCCGAGCACACCCCGCAATTCGCGCGCCGTCCCGATACGCCCGAGATCACCGGGCCCGCGTCGCCCACAGGTTGAGCAGATTCGCCAGCATCTGCAGCGGGGCCCGCAGGCTCTCGTCGCCGGCGATCCGTGGATCGCGCGGGCTCAGCTCGCCCGGATCCGGCCCGAGGCCGGCCCGGATCCGCGCCGGTACGTCGAGGAGCCAGGTGATTCCCATGACCGCGGCGTAGCGCCACACGAGCCGTTCGAGCTCGGCCGGATCGAGGGCCGCACCGCCGTGCCGCTGCATCTCGCCGGTGAACAGCAGCAGCAGATCAGAGAAATGAGCATCCCACAAGGAGGTTTCGGCCGCACACAACGCACCCCAGATCGCCATCGCCACGTTCATCCGGCCGACGCAGCCCCAATCCATCAGGCCGCAGCGCAGCTCTCCGGCGTCGTCGCGGAAGAACCAGGCGTTGTCGACGTTGGCGTTCCAGTGACACAGTGCGATGTAGTCGGGCCGGGCGCCGAGCTCGGCCCAGATCTCCTGTTCGACCTCCATCAGACGCGGAGCCTCCGCGGCCAGCCGGCGCAGGAACGCCGGGTCACGAACCCGTTCCGGCAGCAGGCCGGGTTGCGCCGCGGCGAACTCGGCGAGCCGGCCCAGCCGGCGCGTCAGCTTTTCCGGCGTCACCGGCGGCGCCTCGCCGACCGTCGCGCCGCGCAGATCGAACGGGAAGCGTTCGGTGGCCGCGGTGCCCAGTGCACCGGACTGTTGGGTGCCCGCCAGCGCGGCCACTGCGGACAGTAGGGCCCGGTAGTGGCCGTACTGGTCGGGTATCCCGTAGTCCATCGCCTTCTGGTACTGCGGTTCGATCCCGTTGCAGCCGAAGGCTATCCGCTCGGTGATCAGCAGGCCCGTACCGGATTCGCGGTGGTAGTCGGCGAACTGCGGGCGGGGGACGGGGACGGGGAACCGCGGGCTCAGCGCGAGGTTGGCCAACGTCACCTCGGCCGCCATCTGGGTGCGGCCGAGATCGCGGACCGGGTCGTCGAAATCGCGGGAGAACTTGGCGAACAGCTCCGTGGGCAGTCCCGGCTCGGGCCGGCAATAGCGCACGGTCAGCAGCGCCTTGCGGCCGGTGCTGCCGCCGTACACCGGCGTACAGTCGTCGATCGCCGTGACGGCGTTGTCGGCGGGCAGGACTCCGGACACTCGGAAAGCCGTTGTCAGGAAACCGGTTCCAGCCCTGCGCAGCCCGTCGATGTCCGCGGGGAAGGGGATGCCGTAGTGGCCGATGACCGGTCGGGTCACGGCTTCTTGCGGCCGGAGCGGCTGAGTCGCCACTCCGGGGGGAAATTCAGGTCGTTGTCCTTGACGACGTTGTTCAGCCCCTTCTCGAAGGTGCCCTCGGTCAGGTCGACGTCATTGGCGCGGTCGTTGGTCATCATCGGCAGCATGCCCTCCACCACACCGGTCAGCAGGCTGCCGAAGTACTCGCCCTTGTGCTGCTTGTAGAGCTCGAGGAACATCTTCTGCACCACGACGGTGTCGGTCGGGCGCGTCTTCGAACATGCCATCGCATACTTGAGCGTCTCCGCCTCGAGGTTCTCGCGCGGCACGACACTGTTGACGAAGCCGCACTCGTACATCTCCTGCGCAGTGAACGGCCTACCGGTGAACAACATCTCGGAGAACTTGCGCAGCCCCATGGTCTCGGCCCACCACCACAGCCGCGGGCCCCACCCGACGTAGCGGAATGCCGGGTGACCGAACAGGGCGTCGTCGCTGGACACCACCAGGTCCGCGTCGCCGGCCTGATAGAAGTGCCACCCGTAGCAGTAGCCCTTGGCTTCGACGATGGTGACCTTCTTGCACTCCTGCAGCGGACGGTTACCGGCGCGCGCCTTGGCGTAGTGATCGGTCATGGTGTACAGGTAGCGGTAGGAGTCGCCGGGCGGGTACTTGACATTCTCGTCGTTGATCGAAAGCTCGTGCAGCAGTGACATTCCGGGGTTCTCCAGCATGTCCCGCTGTTCGGGCAGATCGCCACCGCTGCCGAAATCCTCGCCCTCGCCGCGGATCACCACCACCTTGACGTCGTCGTCCACGTTGCACTTGTGGATCAGATCCGCGTAGTTCTGGCGCATCCCCATGGTGGTGCAGTTGAGCTCGTCGGGCCGGTCGAAGGTGATGTAGGCGATCCGGTTCGCGGTGTCCTTCTCGAACCGGATGAACGGCTCGGCGGCCTTCTTCATCTCCTCGTAGTCGTGCTCCATGGCTGTCTCCCTTGTTTGTGGCGGGGTCGGTCGTGGCGTGCCTGCCAGCGTCGCAGTCCCTCTCACAATGGCAAGTCCGAATCATTAAATCAATCACTTGACTTAATGATGGTCTGTTGGTTCACTGGATGCCATGACGCGACCGGACGGATCCACGATGCGCAGGTCGGGGCGTGCCGAACGGTCCGACGGCACCCGGGAGGCCATCCTCACTGCCGCTGAGAAGCTGTTCGCCGAACACGGTGTTTTCGCCGTCTCCAACCGGCAGGTCAGTGAGGCCGCCGGTCAGGGCAACAATGCCGCCGTCGGCTACCACTTCGGTACCAAGACCGACCTCATCCGCGCGATCGTGCGCCGGCACAACGAACAGGTCGAGCGAATCTGCCAGGACATGCTCGACCGGGCCGCGAAACCCGCGTCCCTCCGCGACTGGGTCGACTGCCTGGTCCGCCCGTTGGCCCAGCACCTGACCGAATTGGGCAGCCCGACCACGTACGCTCGTTTCTCCGCGCAGTTGATGCCCGACCCCAGCCATCGCGATCTGGTGTCGGAGGAGTCACTGGGCTCGTCGTCGGTCCTGCGGATCATCGAGGGTCTCAACCGGGAGCTGCCCGATATGCCCGAAGGGGTCCGGGTCGAGCGAAATGCGATGGCCCGGCAGCTGATCGTGCACATGTTCGCCGAACGGGAACGCGCACTTGCCGACAGTGCGCCGACCCCCCATCCGAGCTGGGCCGCGATGGCCACCAGCCTGGTCGACGCGATCACCGGACTCATGCTCGCACCGATTACCGAGGCAGGGGTTGAAGAGTCATGAAAGTGACTGTGGACCAAGGGAAATGCGTATCTGCGGGCAACTGCGTCGCGAATGCGCCCGACGTCTTCGACCAGGACGAGGACGACGGCAGCGTCATCCTCCTCGACCCGAATCCGTCGCCCGATCGTGCCGATAACGTCCGGCAGGCCGAAGCGGCCTGCCCAGCCCACGCAATCTTCGTCCAGGATTAGGAGCTCACCCGTGACCGAGACACTCACCGACACCGTCGTCCCCGAGTACCCGATGGAACGTTCGGCGGCCTGCCCGTTCTCGCCGCCGCCGGCCGAACTCGAACTCACCGAGGTCAAACCGCTGTCCCGGGTGCGGATCTGGGACGGCAGCACCCCGTGGTTGATCACCGGCTACGAGACGGGCCGGGAGCTCTTCGCGGATTCCCGGGTCAGCGTCGACGACCGCAAGACCGGCTTCCCGCACTGGAACGAGCACATGCTGTCCACCGTGGACAAGCGGCCGCGTTCGGTGTTCACCTCCGATGCCGAGGAGCACACGCGGTTCCGCCGGATGCTGTCCAAGCCGTTCACGTTCAAGCGGGTCGAGGGCCTGCGGTCGGCCATCCAGAAGGTCACCGACGAGTGCATCGACGCTGTGCTGGCCGGCCCGCAGCCGGCCGACCTGGTGACCGCGCTGGCCCTGCCGGTGCCCACCGTGGTGATCAGCGAAATGCTCGGTGTGCCGTATGAGGATCACGAATTCTTCCAGGAGACGGCCAACGCCGGTCTCGCCCGCTACGCCGCCGCGGACGCCATGCAGAAGGGTGCGATGAGCCTGCACCAGTATCTGATCGATCTGGTCAAGCAGAAGCAGGCCAACCCGGCCGAGGACGCGGTGTCCGATCTGGCCGAACGGGTGACGGCGGGGGAGATCAGCGTCAAGGAGGCCGCCCAACTGGGTACCGGCCTGCTGATCGCCGGGCATGAGACGACGGCCAACATGATCGGCATCGGCATCCTGGCGCTGCTGGAGAACCCGGAGCAGGCCGATCTGCTGCGCAACACCGACGACCCGAAGGTGATCGCCAACGCGGTCGAGGAACTGATGCGATACCTGTCCATCATCCAGAACGGACAGCGCCGGATTGCGTTGGACGACATCGAGATCGCCGGTGAGACCATCAAGGCCGGCGAGGGCATCATCCTGGACCTCGCCCCGGAGAACTGGGATCCCGCGATGTTCCCGCAGCCGGACAAGCTGGACCTGGCCCGCGAGAATGCCGGCCAGCAACTGGGATTCGGCTACGGACGTCACCAGTGCGTGGGTCAGCAGCTTGCCCGGGCCGAGATGCAGATCGTGTTCCACACCCTGCTGCGCCGGATCCCGACGCTGAAGCTGGCGATCCCGTTCGACGAGGTGCCGTTCAAGCACGACCGGCTGGCCTACGGCGTCTACAGCCTGCCCTGCACCTGGTAGCCCAACCACGCCGAAACGTACGTTTGGGCGAAGTTGTTCGAGTAGCTTCCACCATTTCGTCGGACTCGGCGGGGCACAGGATGGCCGGCAGATGCCGTGAAGAACTTCGGTCACTGCCGAATTGGACGAAATGGTGCGCTGGTCTCGGCTTTTCGCGCCCAAACGTACGTTTGGGCGTGGTTGGGGTCAGGGGATGTCGATGACGACCTTGCCGAGTGCCCGGCGGTCGGCGACGTGGCGGAGCGCGACGGCGGCCTGGTCCAGCGGGAACCGGGCACCGATATAGGGACGCACCCGGCCCTCGTCGAACATCTGCTGCAGCTCGGCGGTGTCGCGCAGTGCCTCGTCGGGATGGTCGGTGAAGAAGGTGCGGATCTCCATGCCGCGCAGCGTGATTCCCTTGAGCAGCACCAGGTTCAGTGGGATGGACGGGACCTCGCCGGCGGCGTAGCCGAGCGTGACGAAGGTGCCGCCCCGGCCCAGGGCCCGCAGGGCCGGTTCGGAATACGGGCCGCCCACCGGGTCCAGGACCACCCGGGCACCCGCACCGCCGGTGATCTCCTTGATCCGGTCGCGCAGGTTCTCGGTCGCATAGTCGACGCCGGCCAGCGCACCGCGCTGCGCGCAGACGGCCAGCTTGTCGGGGCTCGACGCCGCGGCGATCACCTTGGCGCCCATGGCGACCGCGATGTCGACGGCGGCCAACCCGACTCCACCGGCCGCGCCCAGCACCACCACCCAGTCCTCGGGACGGATCGGCGCCACCGTGCGCAGGGTGTAGTACGCCGTCCGGTAGGTGACGCCGAACGCCGCGGCATCGGCGAAGTCCACTCCGGGCGCCATCGGCACCAGGGTGCTCGCCGGGACCGCGATCTGTTCGGCGAAGGCACCCACCATCACCGAGCCGGCGACCCGTGCCCCGACCGGCAGATCGACGCCGTCGCCGACGGCGGTGACCTCCCCGGCGAACTCGCTGCCCGGCGCGAACGGTGGCGGCACCTTCACCTGATATCCGCCCGACATGAACAGCACGTCGGGAAAGTTCACCGCGGCCGCGCGGACGCGAACCACCGCTTCGCCGGGACCCGCTGTGGGGTCGGGCAATTCGGTGAGTTCGAGTAACTCGGGCGGCCCGTATTCGCGACACAGCATTGCTCTCACTCGAGATCTCCGTTCAGTTCGGGAGCAACGGTCCGACCGGTGTGGTCGTGGTTGCGTGCACCAACAGCTCGGCCAGTTCACGTGGCCGGCTCAGGAAGGGTGAGTGCGAGGAGTCGATGCTCAACTGCTGCACCCCGAGGCGCCGCGCCACGGTGTCGGCCAGCCAGCGCGGCATCGACCGGTCCTGCTCGCACACGATGAAACTGCGGGGCAGATCGGCCGCCCAGAACTGCGGGACCGACACCGGCGTCACCGTGGTGTCGCCGAAGCGTTCGGGTCCCAGCCGGTCGAATGCCCAACGCGCCGTGGCCTCGTCACAGTCGTGGTAGAAGTACTTCCGGGCGCCTTCGAAGTCGGCGAACGTCATCGCACCGTCGTCGTCGAAATGCAGATAGCCCAGCATCTCTCCGGTGTCCGCGTCGAACTCGCCGTCCTCGCTGTCGCGCATCGCCATCGCCTCGGGGTACGTGCGCCCTTCCCGGGGCAGCGCCGCGGCCAGATACACGATGTGGCCGACCTTGTCGGGCGCCGCGTCGGCGGCCAGTGTGGCATCGAACCCGCCGCCGGAATGCCCCACCAGCACATCGCCGGGTTGCAGCACGTCCAGGATCGCCTGACGCCGGTTGCCCAGCGTGGACTCCTCGTTCAGCCGGGTACCGTGGCCGGGGAGGTCGACGGCAACCGCGCCGTGGCCCAACGTCACCAGTTCGCCGATGGTGCGCTCCCAGCACCACGCGGCATGGAAACCGCCGTGTACGAAGACGAACCTCATGCTGGAATCTCCTTGCCGGACAGGCCGTTCAGGCAGAAGCGCACCAGGTGCGCGCGATCCGCCGGGTCGGGTTGGCGGTGGGAACCGACGTAGCGTCGCATGGTGGCGATGGTGAGTTCGAAGATGGCCTCGGCGTCGCGCTGAGGGTCGGCACTGCCCGCCTCGGTCACGGGCGCGACCAAGAGGTCGCGGAGGGGGGCCATGATGTCCTCGATCGGATCGGTCCGGGTCATCTGCTGCACCACCGCCCGGCTCATGCTGATCAGATGTGGATCGGACACCTGCGCCAGCGCGCCCTCGATCCAGGACGCGATCTTGGCCTGTGGCCCTGCAGCTTTCGCCATCTGATGTTCCAGATAGGACGTGACGATGCCGATGCCGCGCTCCATGACGGCCAGCAGCAGGTCGTCCTTGCCGGCGAAGTACCGGTAGAACGCCTTCTTCGACGACCCGGCCTCGGCGACGATGTCGTCGACGCGGGGCGGCTCGGGTGCCAGGCGTTGCATCACCCGCACCGCCGCGGCCAGGATGCGTTCGACCTCTTCGCTGGCCTCGCGGTGGCGCTCGTCGAGCGCGCGGTCGACGGCTGCCGTGGCCCGGGTGCTCGTCACCGGGGGAGTGCCGGGATCCGGTCGATGCGGTCGCCGTACTTGGCCTTCGCGGCGGCGATCCGGACATCGGCGAATTCGCTCGGCCATTCCGGATCCTGGGCCTGGTAGTCCTTGAGGAACATCCGGGCCAGGTTGACCTTGTGGGCCTCGGTGGGTCCGTCGGCCAATCCC
>JAKIXW010000108.1 GCA_022708865.1 Acidobacteriota bacterium | reverse complement strand
CCGCCTGTGGGCGCGGCCGGCGACCAAGGGGCTGGCCCGGATCCTGGCCCAGGTGACCAGATTCCTGACCGGCATCGAGATCCACCCGGGCGCCACGATCGGACGGCGGTTCTTCATCGACCACGGCATGGGCGTGGTGATCGGCGAGACCACCGAGATCGGCGACGACGTGATGGTCTACCACGGCGTGACGCTCGGTGGCCGATCGCTGGACCACGGGAAGCGACACCCGACCATCGGCAACGGTGTCGCGGTGGGTGCCGGCGCGAAGGTGCTGGGGCCCATCATGATCGGCGACGATAGCGCGATCGGCGCCAATTCCGTTGTCACCCATGATGTTCCAGCGGATTCGATTGCCACCGGAATCCCCGCGGTGGTGCGGCACCGGACCGAGAAGCAGCGCGAACCCCTGGTCGACCCCACCACCTACATCGACCCCGCGATGTATATCTGACACTCACCCCCACCACGCCACGCACCGGGCGGGTGCCGGCATCACCGCGGTAGCGCGGGCCCTGATCGCGATTGCCGGCGGACGCCGCGACCCGGGCCCGGTGTACGACGCGGCCCTGGATCTATGGGGCCACGCGCTCACCGGACGCGCGGTCTACCACTGAATCACTTGATCTTAGAAACGATCTCGGTCGCAATCCGGACGGCCTGACCATCGGTGTCGGTGCTGCAGGCCATCACCTCCACGATGTGATTGGTGGCCGCACCCAAGGCGTGCTGGCAGGCCCAATCCCCCGCGTCCTGCTGTCTGGCGGTCTGCGACATCAGGTGGCCGTCGATGCCGATTCCCTCGATGCTGAACACGAATTCGCTGTCGGCATCGTTCACCGTGACGTGCTTGCCGATGCAATTGGTCCACTGCTGCACCGACCGGTCGAAGAAGTCCAGGGCCTGTTGCGCCGAGCCGAATCCCACCACCGACTGCTGCACCCAGTGCCCCCGGTCGGCCTGCTCGTCGTCGACCTGGTCGGCGAGCACCTGGTCGGCCACACCGGTCCAGCCGGTTCCGTCGTAGACCGACTGCTCGGCGTTGTACAGCGCGCCAAGGCAATCCGGGTCGGAGATGTTCGACAGGTTGTCGTCGAGCGTGGTCGCCGAGTCACTGACGTCGATGTCCTGCGAACCCACGATCTTGTCGATGTGATCGGGTTCGAGCAGGAAGCCCTCCAGATCGGCCACGCTCGTCGAGTTCGAGCCGCCTGCCCGGTGCGCCACCCCGGCGGTGGTGTGCACGCAACCGCTCAATGTCACGGCCGATGCGACGGCCAACGCCCCGATCAGTACGCTCGCCGCTGTCCCCCGCATCGCCCCAGCTTATTTCTTCGGCTTGTCCGCGGAAGCATCTGTGGACAACGCGGCGACGAAGGCCTCCTGCGGAACCTCGACCCGGCCAATGGTCTTCATCCGCTTCTTGCCCTCCTTCTGCTTCTCCAGCAGCTTGCGCTTGCGGGTGATGTCGCCGCCGTAGCACTTGGACAGCACATCCTTGCGGATGGCCCGGATATTTTCGCGGGCAATGATTTTCGAGCCGATCGCGGCCTGCACCGGCACTTCGAACTGCTGGCGCGGGATCAGTTCCTTGAGCTTGGTGGTCATCTTGTTGCCGTAGGCGAACGCGCTGTCCTTGTGAACGATGGCGCTGAAGGCGTCGACCGCCTCGCCCTGCAGCAGGATGTCCACCTTGACCAACTGGGCCTCCTGCTCGCCGGCCTCCTCGTAGTCCAGCGATGCGTAGCCACGGGTGCGCGACTTCAGCGAGTCGAAGAAGTCGAAGATTATCTCGCCCAGCGGCATCGTGTAGCGCAGCTCGACGCGCTCCGGCGACAGGTAGTCCATGCCCCCGAGCTCACCGCGCCGGGACTGGCACAGCTCCATGATCGTGCCGATGAACTCACTCGGCGCGATGATGGTCGTCTTGACCACCGGCTCGTACACCTCGCGCACCTTGCCCTCGGGCCAGTCCGACGGGTTCGTCACGACCATCTCGGTCCCATCGTCCTTGACGACGCGATAGACGACGTTGGGTGAGGTCGAGATGAGGTCCAGGCCGAACTCGCGTTCCAGGCGCTCACGGGTGATCTCCATGTGCAGCAGACCGAGAAAGCCGCAGCGGAAGCCGAATCCGAGCGCCACCGACGTCTCCGGCTCGTACGTCAGGGCTGCGTCGTTGAGTTGAAGCTTGTCGAGCGCGTCGCGCAGGTTCGGATAGTCCGACCCGTCCACGGGATACAGCCCGGAGTACACCATCGGCTTGGGTTCCCGGTATCCCGTCAGCGCTTCCTTCGCGCCGCCGCGGGCGGTGGTCACCGTGTCACCCACCTTGGACTGCCGGACATCCTTCACACCGGTGATGAGGTAACCCACCTCGCCGACGCCGAGGCCCGCCGAGGCCTTGGGCTCCGGGGACACGATGCCCACCTCGAGCAGTTCGTGGGTGGCGCCGGTGGACATCATCGCGATGCGCTCGCGCGGCATGATCTTGCCGTCGACCACCCGGACGTAGGTGACCACGCCACGGTAGATGTCGTAGACGGAGTCGAAGATCATCGCCCGGGTCGGGGCATCGGGATCGCCGACGGGCGCCGGAATCTGCCGGACCACGTCGTCGAGCAGTTCGGCCACCCCCTCACCGGTCTTGCCGGACACCCGCAGCACATCGGACGGCTCGCAGCCGATGATGTGGGCAAGTTCGGCCGCGTAGCGCTCCGGGTCGGCGGCGGGCAGGTCGATCTTGTTGAGCACCGGGATGACGGTCAGGTCGCGGTCCAGTGCCAGGTACAGGTTGGCCAGCGTCTGCGCCTCGATGCCCTGCGCGGCGTCGACCAGCAACACCGCGCCCTCGCAGGCCTCCAGTGCGCGCGACACCTCGTAGGTGAAATCAACATGGCCAGGCGTGTCGATCAGGTGCAGGACCACTTCCTGCCCGGCGGCCTCGCCAGTACGGACCTTCCACGGCAGCCGGACGTTCTGGGCCTTGATGGTGATGCCGCGTTCGCGCTCGATGTCCATTCGGTCCAGGTACTGCGCCCGCATCGAACGCTCGTCGACCACACCGGTCAGCTGCAGCATCCGGTCGGCCAGCGTGGATTTGCCATGGTCGATATGGGCGATGATGCAGAAGTTCCGGATCTGCTCCGGCGCGGTGAACGTCTTGTCCGCGAAGCTGCTGATGGGAATCTCCTGGTCAGGGTGAGCACTGGGCCCGCTCAGCGTATCGAGCCGGACCCGTTGCAGCACAATCATGCGGACGCGGGCGTCGCTATGCTTGGCGGCTATGGCGTCGCAGTGGAAGACGTTGCAGCAGGTTTTCCGGGTCACCGAGAACCTGGTGTTCAATGGGGCCCCCAAGTTGATCAAGCAGCTGCAGGATCCGCAGGAACTGCAGCGCAACCTTCAGCAGGGGCTGGTGTTCGGCATCCGGCTGGGCCTCGAGGTGCTCGCCGGCGGCCAGTTCGACCCGCCGAAGGCCATCGCGGCCGGCCGCCCGATCACCGACCGGATGGTCCCCACCGCTCAGCGCGCCCGCCGGGTTTCCTACGCACCGGATCTCGACGGACAGGCCGACCCCGGCGAGATCGTCTGGACCTGGGTCGTGTTCGAGGACGATCCCACCCGCGGCAAGGACCGGCCCGTCCTGGTCGTCGGCCGCGAACAGGGCACACTGCTGGGCCTGATGCTCTCGTCGCAGCACTACCACTCCGAGGATCCGCAGTGGGTGAGCATCGGCACCGGCACGTGGGACTACGAGGGCCGGCCGAGCTGGGTCCGGCTGGACCGCGTGCTCGATGTGCCCGAGGAGGGCATCCGGCGCGAGGGCGCCATCCTGGACCGCACCCGATTCGAGGCCGTCGCGGCCCGGTTGCGCACCGAGTACTCCTGGCGTTGACCGCTCAGCGCGGCTGCCGCCACATGGCCCACATCGTGGGCCCATCTTCGGGCAGCTCCAACTCGCCGACGACCTCGAATCCGAACCGCTCGTAGTACGGCACGTTGTCGGGATTGCTGGATTCCAAATACGCCGGTGCGAACTCGGCGTCCGCGCGGGCCAGTCCGGACTCCATCAACGCCTTGCCGTACCCCTCGCCGCGATAGGTCGGGTCGCTGCCGATCACCGCCAGATACCAGTGCGGCTCCTCCGGGTGATTACGCTTCATCATCACGTCGAGCTGCTGACCGCGCCGGTACTGCGAGCCGAAGGCGCGCAGGAACGCCGGCAGCATGCGCAGCTCCGCCACCCGCGACGATCGCCACTGCCGCGGGGGCGACCACAGGGCGGTCGCGGCGATGTGCGCACCGTCGTCGGCGAACTCGACGCCGCCCGACGGCAGGTGGTGGTGGCGGGCCATGGTCGCGAACACCCGGGACAACGCCCGAGCCCGCTCGCCCGGATCCGGCAGCACCCAGGTCATCACCGGGTCGTCGAAGAAAGCCCGGCCCAGGACGTGGGCCAGCTCCTTGATGTCGGCCTTGCCGGCTGTGCGGACGGTGCGCGAAACCACGCGACCACCTTTACACACCGCGGGATTTCGGTGCATTGACCGTCGCTGAGCGACGGCATATGCACCGAAATCACACCGCCCGGTCAGCCCTGGGTGATGTACGCCTGCAGCTGTTGGCGCTCGGTCTGCAGCTCGTCCATCCGGGTCTTGACCACGTCGCCGATGCTGACGATGCCGGCCAGCCGGGCGTCGACGAGCACCGGAATGTGCCGGACCCGGTTCTGGGTCATCAGTTCGGCCAGATCGTCGACGCTGGACTCCGGTCCGCAGGTGGCCACCACCGTCGACATGATCGAGGCCACCGAACGTTTCAACACTTCAGGGCCGTCGTGGTGCAACGCCCGCACGATGTCCCGCTCCGAGACGATGCCAACGACGGTGTCCCCGACATCGACGACCACCATCGCGCCGATGTTGCCCCAGGCCAGACCGGCGAGCAGCTCGGTGACCGTCGCGTCCGGGCCGATGGTCGCCACCTCCGACCCCTTGGCACGCAGCACGTCCAGAATGCGCATCGGTACCCTCCCCTTGTGTGACAGGAATCACATACCAGGCTAGGACGGTTCGGGCCGGCGGGGGGCCAACTCACCGAACAATCGGCCCGTGACGATCGAAATCACCCTTGTCGGTACCGGCAGCCCGCTCCCCGACCCACTGCGGGCCGGCCCCTCGACGCTGATCCGGGCCGGCGGGCAGAACCTGCTGGTGGACTGCGGCCGCGGCGCGCTGATGCGGCTGGCTGCCGCCGGTGTCGGTGCCAACGCCCTGACCGCACTGCTGCTGACCCACCTGCACAGCGACCACATCGCCGATCTGGGCGACCTGATCATCACACGCTGGGTCAGCACCTTCACGCCCGATCCGCCGCCACTGCCCATCATCGGACCCCCGGGCACCGCCGAGGTGGTGCAGGCGACGTTGCGCGCCTTCGGATTCGACATCGGCTACCGCATCGCGCACCACGCCGACCTGACCGCACCACCGCCGCTCGAGGTACACGAGTACACCGACGGCGTGGTGTGGGACCGCGACGGCGTGGTGGTCACCGCCGGGCCCACCGACCACCGGCCGGTGGAACCGACGATCGGCTTCCGGGTCGAGTTCGGCGGCAAGGCGGTGGTGCTGGCCGGCGACACCGTGCCGTGCGCGGGCCTGGACACCCTCTCGCAGGGAGCGGATGCGTTGGTGCACACGGTGATTCGTGCGGACCTCGTCGAGGCGTTACCCATGCAGCGGATCCGCGACATCCTCGACTACCACTCGTCGGTGCAGCAGGCCGCCGCCACCGCACAGCGCGCCGGTGTCGGCACGCTGGTGCTCACCCACTACGTGCCCGCGATCGCACCCGGGCAGGAGGAGCAGTGGCGGGCGCTGGCCGCCGAGGAGTTCGGCGGCCGGATCGAACTCGGGGACGATCTGCACACCGTGACGGTGTAGCCGTACCGCGCCCTCCTGGCGAGCGTGCACATTGGTACGCCGGGAACGGCGTGTCCCGGTACCGACACGCACGCTCGCGGAAAGGACGGATCTAGGCCAATCGGGTGATCTCCACGACGACGTCGAGGTCGGTGGAGCCCTCCCCGGAATAGATGCCCTTGAGCGGCGTCACGTCGGCGTAGTCGCGGCCCACCCCGACGCTGACGTACTGCTCGTTGACCTCGGTGTCGTTGGTCGGGTCGTAGTTCCACCATTCGCCGGTCCAGGCCTGGATCCAGGCGTGGCTCTGGCCGTCGACGATGTCACCGACCCTGGCGTTACGTTGGGGATGCAGATAGCCCGACACATAACGGGCCGGAATTCCCATGCCGCGCAACAGGATCAGCGACAGATGCGCGAAGTCCTGGCAGACGCCGTTGCCCTCGCGCAGGGCGTCGAGCCCGGACGAGTGCACCCCGGTGGTGCCGGGCACGTAGCTCAATTCGGCCTGCACCCAGCGGGCCGCCTCGATGACCGCCTGCTGCGGGTCGTTGTACTTCGCGATCCGCAGGCCCACCCGCTCGGTGCGCTTGCTGGCCGGCGTGTACTCCGTCGGCGTGAGCAGCTCGTCGAACCGGTCGAGCGCGGCCTCGGATCCCAGGTCGCCCCAGGACGCCTTGACCTCCGGTGGCTCCGGCTTCTCGGTCTCCACCACCGAGGATGCGGTGACCTCCAGTTCGGTGTGCGGGGCGTGCAGATCGAACGACGTCACGGCGGTGCCCCAGTAGTCGGTGTACCGATAGGACCGGGTGGCGGGCACCGTCTCGACCCGGTTGAGGATCACGTTCTGCCGCGAATCCGACCGCGGGGTGAGCCGGGCCTCGTTGAACGACGCGGTCACCGGCGACTTGTAGGCATAGCCCGTCGCGTGTACCACCCGCATGCGCCACATCAGATCTCTCCTTCTTCGATGACCAGCGAGCGGTGCCCGGCGTCGGTCCAGGCCACCCACGGCGCGGAGTGGAAGTACCGCTTCGCTAGTGCCTCCCCGACGTCGAAGCACGTCTTCTGCAGGCTGGCCAGCCGGCTCTCCAGGGACTCGAGCAGATGCCCGGGCGGCAGGAACTCGAGCTCGCTGCGAGCCCGCCCGAGCAGTCGCTGGGCCTCGGCCGTGGAGCCCACCCGGTTGTGCTGGCGGTGCAGCAGTTCGTCGAGGCTGTGCTCGGCCAGCTTCAGCGAGTAGAACACCGAGCGCGGAAAGAGCCGGTCCAGCAACATGAATTCGACCACCCGGACGGCGTCGAGCACGCCCCGGTAGGTACGCAGATAGGTGTCGTGCGCGCCGGCGGACCGCAGCACCGTGACCCAGGCCGGCGACGATGCGCTGTCTCCCACCCGGGACAGCAGCATCCGGACCGTCATGTCCACCCGCTCGATCGCGCGGCCGAGCACCAGGAACCGGTAACCGTCGTCGCGGGACAACGTCGAATCGGCCAGCCCGGCGAACATGGCGGCCCGGTTCTCGATGAAACCGAGGAACTCGTGCGGGCCCAGCCGGCGCGCGGCGCGTTCGCGCTCACCCAGCGCATTGTAGGTGGTGTTGAGACACTCCCACATCTCTGTCGAGGTGACTTCCCTTGCGCCGCGGGCATTTTCACGGGCCGCCGAGATCGCCTCCACGATCGAGCAGCCGCCTGAGGTGTCCCGCGAGAACGCCACGATGTCGGTCAACGACCAGACATCCAGCGGTTGGTCGGGTGCTTCCATGCCCAGCACCTTCAACAGCACCCGGGAGGTCTGGTCGGGGTCGACACTGGAGTCCTCGAGCAACTGGTGCACCGTGACGTCGAGGATGCGCGCGGTGTCGTCGGCACGTTCGACGTACCGGCCGATCCAGTACAGCGATTCGGCGTTGCGTGCGAGCATCAGCGCATCACCCCCTGCTGCTGTTGCTGGCTCTGCTTGACACCGGGAACCGTCGACATACTCTGCGTCTGCTGCTGCCGGCGCTGCCGCCCGCCGCCATCGGATTCGGTTGTGGCCCCGGACTTTCCGTTCCTGGCGTTGATCTTGGCGGCGGTCTTCTCTGCTTTGGGTTTCTCGGTCGCGTCTTCGTCGGGCAGCTTGCGCACCACCTCAGCGGCCGCCAGTTCCCGGTCGGCGGCCGACGCCCGCGAGGCCAGTACCCAGGTGTCCTTCGAGCCGCCGCCCTGGCTGGAGTTCACCACCAGCGAGCCCTCCGGCAGCGCCACCCGGGTGAGCCCGCCCGGCAGCACCCACACGTCGTCACCGTCGTTGACCGCGAACGGACGCAGGTCGACGTGCCGCGGCGCGAGCACGCCGTCGATCTTGGTGGGCACGGTGGACAACTGCACGACGGGCTGGGCGATCCAGGCGCGTGGATCGTTCTGGACCTTGCGCCGGATGGTCGCCAGTTCCTTCTCGTTGGCGTCCGGACCGAACACGATGCCGTAGCCGCCGGATCCCTCGACCGGCTTGATCACCAGCTCGTCGATCCGGTCGAGCACTTCCGCGCGCTCGTCGTCGAGCCAGCACCGGTAGGTGTCGACGTTCGCCAGCAGCGGCTTCTCCCCCAGGTAGTACTCGGTGATCGTCGGCACGTAGGTGTAGACCAGCTTGTCGTCACCGATGCCGTTGCCGACCGCGCTCGAGATCACCACGTTGCCGGCCCGGGCGGCGTTGAGGACGCCGGCCACGCCCAGCACCGAGTCGGGCCGAAAGTGCATCGGATCCAGGTACTCGTCGTCGATGCGCCGGTAGATGACGTCGACCTGACGTTCACCCTCGGTGGTCCGCATGTAGACCGTGTTGTCCCGGCAGAACAGGTCGCGGCCCTCCACCAGTTCCACGCCCATCTGGCGGGCCAGCAGCGAGTGCTCGAAGTAGGCGGAGTTGTAGACCCCGGGGGTGAGCACGACGACCGTGGGATCGGCCTCGTTGGTGGCGGCGGCCCTGCGCAGCGCCCGCAGCAGGTGCGACGAGTAGTCGCCGACGGCCCGCACCCGGTGGGTGGCGAACAGGTCCGGAAACACCCGGGCCATCGTCCGGCGGTTCTCCATCACATAGGACACCCCAGACGGCGAGCGCAGGTTGTCCTCGAGCACCCGGAAGGTGCCCTGGCCGTCGCGGATCAGATCGATCCCGGCGACGTGGATGCGCACCCCGTTGGGCGGCACGATGCCGGCAGCCTCGCGGTGGAAGTGCTCGCACGAGGTCACCAGCCGACGCGGGATCACGCCGTCACGCAGGATCTCCTGGTCGCCGTAGATGTCGTCGAGGTACATCTCGAGGGCCTTGACCCGCTGTTTGATGCCTTTCTCCAGCCGCGACCATTCGGCGGCCGAGATGACCCGCGGCACCAGGTCGAGCGGGAAGGGCCGTTCCTGGCCGGATAGCGAGAACGTGATGCCCTGGTCGATGAACGCCCGGCCCAGCGCCTCGGAGCGGGCCTCCAGATCCTCGGCGTCGGCGGGAGACAGTTCGGCGAAGATGCCCTTGTAGGGACCGCGCACATTGCCCTGGGCGTCGAACATCTCGTCGAAGGCCTGCAGGTACTTCCCGCGTTTGTTGTAACCATCGAAAATCTTGTCGTGGTGCTTGGCCGCACGCGAACTAGTCTGTGACTGTCGTCTGGCCTGACTGGGCAACGTTCGAAGGCTCACCTGTCACATGCTGCATCATGTCGGCCGTTTCGGCAGGCCAGGCGGCGCAGTCGGTCGGTTCGCCGGGGCTGCATTTTGGGAGTTGGCGGGCCCGGCTGGTAACCTGAACAGTCGCTGCACACGGCGATGACCGAAGTGCGCACCCATCCAAGCTTTGAGAAACAGAAGGAACGAACGCGCGTGGCCAACAACAAGTCGCAGGAAAAGCGCATCCGCACCAATGAGCGCGCCCGTCTGCGCAACCAGTCGGTGAAGTCCGCGCTTCGCACGGCTGTCCGCGGGTTCCGTGAGGCCGTCGAGGCCGGCGAGAAGGACAAGGCGGCCGAGCTGCTGGTGTCCACCAGCCGCAAGCTGGACAAGGCGGCCAGCGGGGGCGTCATCCACAAGAACCAGGCGGCCAACAAGAAGTCCGCTCTGGCGCTTGCGCTCAACAAGCTCTGATCCAGCCAAGCATCGCACGTAAGCCACCTCCCGTCGGTCGACGGAGGTGGCTTTCGTCTTTCGTGGGTCGTGTGGGTCGTTCCGGCCGTTCTACCGGCCGCCGTCGGCCAGTTCGGCGATCCGGCGGACGGCGCGCTCCAGCGCGTAGTCCGCGTCCGCGGCGGCGCCCTTGACGTCGGCGTTGAGCGCCGCGACGATCCCCATCGCGGTGGCCACCGTGTCCCGGCTCCAGCGCCGGGCCTGCTTCTGGGCCTTCTGCACCCGCCACGGCGGCATCTTCAACTCACCGGCCAGCCGATAGGGATCCCCGGACAGTGGGCCGACCCGCGCGATCGTGTGGATCGCTTCGGCCAGTGCATCGGCCAACACCACCCGCGGTTCGCCCGACATCATGGCCCAGCGCAGCGATTCGGCAGCACCGGCCACGTCGCCACTGACCGCCCGGTCCGCGATGTCGAAGCCCTTCACCTCGGCCTTGCCGCTGTGATAGCGCCGGACCGCGGCTACGTCGACCTGACCTCCGGTGTCGGCCACCAGCTGCGAGCAGGCCGACGCCAGTTCGCGCAGATCGGAACCGATCGCGTCGAGCACCACGGTGACCACCGCGTCGTTGACCTTCACCTTGCGCGCCCGGAATTCGGCGCGCACGAAGTCGGCGCGTTCGGTGGCCTTGGTGAGCTTGGCGCAGGCATGCACCTCGGCGCCGAGCCGGCGCAGCGTGTCGGCCAGGGCCTTGGCGCGGCCGCCGCCCGAGTGCACCACGACCAGCACCGTGCCCTCGGGCAGTTCGGCGGCGGCCTCCTCGATGAGCGTCACCGCATCCTTACCGGCCTCGGCGGCGGCTTCGAGGACCACCACCCGCTCATCGGCGAACAGCGACGGGCTGAGCAGCTCGGTCAGTTCGCTCGTGCTGACCTCGCCGGCCCGCAACCGATCCACCGGCACGTCGGCCGCCCCGGCGCCGGTGTCCGCATCGGCCCGGGCCGCCCGCAGCACGCCGGAGATCGCGCGTTCGACCAGGAGCTCTTCGTCCCCGAGAACCAGGTGCAGCTGACTGCTCATCCGACGATGGTGTCACGGGCGGCGGACATGTCGGTGACCACCCAGGCCGCCACACCCAGGCCGGCCGCACCGATCATCGCCCGTCGCCAGCGGGTGCGCCACAGCACCGTTACCGCCACACCGGCCAGCCCCACCACGACGACACCGGCCGCCCCCACCGGCACCGGGATGGTCGCCCCCGGGGCGGCTGCCGCCCACCGGGCGACCGTCAGCAGCCACCAGACGGCGGGTCCGCAGAACCGGATCAGCAGGGCGGCCCCGGCGGACCACCACGTCGAGACGGCGGCCGCCGCGGTGCCCAGCACCGTGATCGGCGCGATCACCGGTGCCGCGGCCAGGTTGGCGGCCACCGCGACCAGACTGAACCGGCCCGAGATGCCAGCGATCAGCGGCGCGGTCACCAATTGTGCTGCCGCCGAGACGCTGACCGCGTCGGCGAGCGGTTTGGGCCACCCTCGGTCGGTCAGCCGGGCCGACCATGCGGGGGCGATCACCACCAGGGCGGCGGTCGCCGACACCGACAGCGCGAAGCCGGCGTCGACCGCCAGTTGCGGTGCCACCGTCAACACCGCGAGCACGGTGCCGGCCAGCGCTGGGACGGCCTGGCGCCGCCGTACCGTCAACACCGCCAACAACGACAGGCCACCCATCAGGGCGGCGCGCAGCACGCTGGCCGTCGGCTGGACCACCACGACGAAGGCCAGTAGTGCCACGGCCGCCAGCAGCACCGCGGCGCGCGGCCCGATGAACATCGCCGCCAGCAGGGCGGCCCCGCAGACGATGGTCACGTTGGCGCCCGAGACGGCCATCAGATGCGTGAGGCCGGCCGCCTTGAACTGCGCGGTGACCGGCGGACTCACATCGCTGGTGTCGCCGAGCACCAGGCCCGGCAGGATGGTCGCCGGGCCGGCGGGCAACGTCTCCCGGGTCACCGCGGCGAACCGGCCGCCGTCCCGGAGGCAAAGACGACGACCATGCCACCGGATCCCTGCGGCCCCAGCCGGTTCAGGTTCGCGCGGAACATCAACCGGCCGTTGCCCAGCGGGTGGGGATTCTCGCTGGGGGTAACGGTGACGTCCGCCGCCGCGCCGTACCGCGCCGCCAACGGGTGCTCGCGGATCATGTTGTTGCGCATCATGATCGCCGCGCCGAACCCGACGCCCACGACACCGGCGGCCAGCACCGCGGTGACCACCGGGGCGGGTAGTC
>JAKIXW010000107.1 GCA_022708865.1 Acidobacteriota bacterium | reverse complement strand
GCCGGATCGGCGAACGTTACATCGTCGCCGAGCGGTTCATGAAGGTCCGGGACATCAACGCGATCGCCGCGCGGGCCGCCGGGGTGTCCCCACCGCGGATCAACATTCCGCTGCCGGTGATGTACGGGGTGTCGTTCCTCAACGACGTGGCGTCGAAGCTGCTGCGCCGCGACTTCCCGATGGCGCGGGCCGGCACCCGGATGAGCGCCCGGATGTCGGCGCTGGACCACAGCAAGGCCGAGCGTGAACTCGGCTGGAAGCCCCAGCCCATCGAGGACTCATTGACCCGCGCAGTCGACTTTTTCCTGACCCACTGAGGAGTGTCATTCCGGTACCTCTCCACCGCGAGCGTGCACTGTTATGGGTTCTGCCAGCCCGGAATTACATATGGGTGCACGGTCGCGCTGCCGAAATCACTCGGCGCTGTGACCGGTGGCGGCATGGTGGCCGGCGCGGTAGCCGAAAACCATCGCCGGGCCGATGGTTCCCCCCGCGCCGCCGTACGCCCGGCCGGTGACGCCGGCCATCGCATTGCCGGCGGCGTAGAGACCGTCGATAACCGTGCCCGACACGTGCAGCACCCGGCCGTCGCGGTCGGTGCGCGGTCCGCCCTTGGTGCCCATCGCGCCGAGCGCGACCGGGACCGCGTAGAACGGTGCGGTATCCAGCGGACCCAGGGTCTGGCCGGCCGGCGTCGACGCGTCGGGATCGCCCCAGTACCCGTCGTATGCGCTCGAACCCCGGCCGAAGTCGGGGTCTTCTGGATCGGTTGGATCGCTGACGTTCTGGTTCCAGGCGGCCACGGTGCGGGCCAGGCCGTTCGGATCGATACCGGTTTTCTCGGCCAACTCGGCCAGGTCGGCCGACTTGTTGAACCAGTCCAGCGCCTCGCCGCCGGGCTCTACCCCCAGGAAGCCGTACCGCTTCAGGTGCTGATCGTCGAAGACGATCCAGGCCGGGTCGTTGACGTAGCCGTCGCGGGGATGCAGGTATTGGAAGGCGCCGGCCATCGAGTTGTAGTCACAGGCCTCGTTGATGAACCGGTTGCCGGACCGGTTGACGATGATGCTGCGCGGCCGGGTCCGCTCGAGTCGCACGCTGCGGCTGCGCGGGTGGCCGCCGAGGGTGTCGCCGGGGATCTGGATGACCGGCACCCACCACGCCTCGCCCATGTTGGCCAGATCGGCGCCCTGGGCCATCGCCATCCGCAATGCGTCGCCGGTGTTGTTCGGGGGTGATACGGGTCCGTGCATCGGACCGCGCAGGAACGCCGCGACCAGGTTGGCGTCCCATTCGAATCCACCGTTCGCCAGGATGACACCGCGCCGCGCAGTCACCTGGAAGCTGTTGTCCCCATGGGTGATCCGTACTCCCGTGACACGGCCATCGTGGGCGACGAGCTCGACGGCGCGGCAGTCGGTCCGTGGTTCGACACCGAGGTCGAGCAGGCCCCGGAGCAGCCCGGCGATCAGCGCGGCGCCGGCGACCACGAGATCACCCGAGTCGGTGCCGATGTCGGCGTGCAGCCGGGCCCTGGTCTCGGCATCGAGACCGACGTTGCTGAAGTCGGCGGGGAACGCGGTGATGCGGTCACCCCAGCCCGGTACGCGGTCGAGGTCATACGGTGCCGGCCCGAGGGACCGGCCGCCGCCCGGCCGCCCGCCCGGCAGCTCGGGCTTGTAATCCGGGAAACCGGTGGCGATCTGGAACCGCATGTCGCTGTGCGCCTCGACGAAATCGATCATCGGCTGGCCGCCGCGCACGAACGTCCCGACCAGTTCCTCGTCCATCGCGCCGAAGGACTGCGCCCGCAGGTAGGCCAGGGCGTCGTCGACGCCGAGATCGGGCGCCTTGTTGTGCGCCGGGATCCAGGCGATGCCGCCCGACACCGCGGTGGTCCCGCCGATCTTGTCGGACTTCTCGAAGACGGCGACCTCCGCTCCGCCGGCGGCGGCGGCCAGGGCCGCGGTCATCCCTGCCGCGCCGGTACCGAGCACAACCACGTCCACTTCGAGATTCGCGTCGCTCTCCGGCGAAATGTTCATCGCGCCAATCCTTTCCGAGTTCGGATAGCAGGTTCAGGTGTTCGGTTCGACCGTCAGGTCAGGAGGTCAGCGAGGTCCCGGGCCGCGGCGAGGGCGGCGTCGCGCCCGCGCTCGACCACGTCCTGCCGGTGCGAGATCAGGTTGAGGCAGGTGGGCGGCGACGGCGGGAGCCGGTGCACCGCGACCGCGAGGCCGTAGGTGTTCGGCTCGATCTCGCCGTGGGTGATCACCCAGCCACGTTCCCGGGTCAACGTCACCAGATCCCGCTCGCCCGGCTTCGGCGGCATGCTGGCCAGCAGGGCGATGCCGGCGGCGCCGCGGTCCAGGGCGTACCGGCTGCCCTCATGGAAGGACAGTTGGTAGGAGACATGGGTGGGCACGATCACCGCGACCGCCACCTGCTGGTCCCCTTCGGCGATCAACAGCGAGACCGTGGTACCCAGTTCGTCGGCCAGGGCACGCAGTCGCGGTAGGCACACATGGCGCAGGTTGTTGTCGTAGGCCGCGCCCAGTGTCGCGAGCCCGGAGCCCGGCCGGTACCGCCCGTCCTCGTTGCGCGCGACGAGGTTGAACTGAGCCAGCGTCGCCAGCAGCCGGTAGGCGATGGTGCGGTGCACCCCGATCTGGTGGGCGACCTGTTGCACGCTCAACCCGCCCGGATTGGCCGCCACCGCCTGCAGTGCGGTCAGTCCGCGGGCCAGCGTCTGCGAGCCGGGCAGCGTCGATCCGGCCGGGGGCGCAGCGCTGGACCCGGCACCGGCCGTGCCGGTGCCCGGTGTGTGTGGTCCCTTGACAGACGTCACTGCGAGAGTGATGCTCTATAGATAGTGCACATTGATGAGCGATATTAGCACATATCGTGCACAAAAAAAGAGAATGACGTAATCGCAGGCAGAAGGGCCATTTTGTGAAGAAGACCGGGCGTGTCTGAGTTCGAGAGCATTTGGGGCGACCTTCAGGGCGTTGCGTTCGCCCAGGGGTATCTGGACGCCAACGGTGTCCGGACCCGCTATCTGCATGCGGGTGAGGCGGGCCGGCCGGTGTTGTTCCTGCTGCACGGGTCCGGCGGCCACGCGGAGGCATACATCCGCAATCTCGAATCGCATGCCGAACACTTCGACACCTGGTCGATCGACATGCTTGGCCACGGCTACACCGACAAGCCCGGGCACCCGCTCGAGATCTCGCACTACGTCGACCATCTGCTCGCGGTCGCCGACGCCATCGGCGCCGACAAGTTCTACCTCTCCGGCGAATCCCTCGGCGGCTGGGTGGCCTCCCGGGCCGCATCGGATCATCCCGACCGCATCGAGCGACTGGTCCTGAACACCGCCGGCGGCTCCCAGGCCGACCCGGAAGTGATGAAACGGATCATCACGCTGTCGATGGCCGCCGTCGAGGACCCCACCTGGGAAACGGTTCAGGCCCGGATCAAGTGGCTGATGGCGGACAAGTCCAAGGACTACGACGACGTTGTCGCCAGCCGACAGCGCATCTACCGCCAGCCCGGTTTCGTCGCGGCCATGCGCGACATCATGGCGCTGCAGGACCCCGAGATCCGCGCGCGAAACCTGATGAGCGCGGCCGACTATGGCGCGATCAAGGCCCCCACGTTGGTGTTGTGGACCACTGACGACCCGACCGCGGACGTCAGTGAGGGATCGCGGATCGCCTCGATGATCCCGGGTGCGCGCTTCGAGGTGATGCCGAATTGCGGGCACTGGCCGCAGTACGAGGATCCCAAGACGTTCAATCGATTGCACCTGGACTTCCTGCTGGGTCGCGCGTGACGGCGGGGAAGGGAGCGCAGATCCCCGCCGCCGACATCGATGTGGTGATCGTCGGCGCCGGCCCGGTCGGCCTGACTCTGGCCAATGTGCTTGGCCTGCAGGGTGTTCGAACGCTCATCGTGGAGGAACGCGACAGCCTGATCGACTACCCGCGTGGTGTCGGCCTGGATGACGAGTCGCTGCGCACCTTCCAGGCGATCGGCCTGGTCGACAAGGTGCTGCCGCACACCGTCCCGAATCAGATCCTGCGGTTCTTCGACGCGAACCGCAAGCTGCTGGTGGAGATGGCGCCCCCGGACGCCCGCTTCGGCTGGCCCAAGCGCAACGGGTTCGTCCAGCCCATGGTGGACGCCGAGTTGCTCTGCGGGCTGGACCGATTCGCGCACGTCCGCGTGCAGTGGGGCACCCAGATGACCACCTGCACCGAGGACGCCGACGGGGTGACGGTCGAGTTGAGCACCGGCGCGCCGGTGCGGGCCCGCTACGTCGTGGGATGCGACGGCGGCCGTAGTGCGACGCGGCACCTGATGGGGGTGGCCTTCGACGGCACCACGTCGTCCACCCGCTGGGTGGTGATCGATCTTGCGAACGACCCGCTCGGCCACCCGAACAGCGAGGTGGGCGCCGATCCCGAACGGCCCTACGTGTCGATCTCGATCGCGCACGGAATCCGGCGGTTCGAGTTCATGATCCACGAACACGAGTCCGACGAACTGGCTTCTGATCCCGCGTTCGTCACCAAACTGCTGTCCACCTTCGTGCCCCATCCGGACCAGGTGGACATCATCCGGCACCGGGTGTACACGCATCATTCGCGGATCGCGGCGTCGTTCCGGAAGGGCCGGCTGATGCTCGCCGGCGACGCCGCGCACCTGATGCCGGTCTGGCAGGGGCAGGGCTACAACAGCGGCATCCGTGACGCTTTCAACCTGGGTTGGAAGTTGGCAGCCGTGACCAACGGCCAGGCCGGGGACCGCCTGCTGGACTCCTACGACGTGGAGCGCCGCAAGCATGCCCGGGCGATGATCGACCTGTCCACGATGGTGGGGCGGGTGATCTCACCGACCAATCGTCGCGTTGCAGGTCTGCGCGACAAGGTGATCCGCGCCGCCTCGATCGTACCGACGTTGAAGAGCTACGTGCTCGAGATGCGGTTCAAGCCGATGCCCCGGTACGACACCGGGGCAGTGGTGCACGCGGTGAATCCGCCGGCACCGGGCTCTGCGGTCGGCGCGCTGTTCATCCAGCCGCGGGTCGACACCCGCGATCGCCAGGATGTGCTGCTCGACGACGTGATCGGACCGGGCTTCGCCGTGCTGTGCTGGAACAACGATCCGCGCCGACTGCTCGGGCCGGACGAATTCGAGCGCTGGAAAGCGTTGGGAGCCAAGTTCATCGCGCTGCGCTCGCAGACCCAGCTGCACTGGGACGGGCCCGCCGGCGCAGATCCGGAAGTGGTCGTGGTCGGCGACCGCTCCGGTGCGCTGAAGAAGTTCTTCGACACCCAGACCGACTCGGTGCTGTTCCTGCGGCCGGACCGGTGCATCGCCGGCGCGTGTGTCGCGCAGCGGGCCCCGGAGCTGAGCGTGGACATCGCGCGGGCCCTCGACCTTACCCCCAACGGCGCGAAAGGCGGTGAACCCCATGGCAAACCTGGCCCTGTGCTGCATGTCGCACAGCCCGCTGCTGAACCTTCCGGGACCGTCGGCTGAGCTCCTCGACGACATCAACGGCGAGCTGGCCGCGGCCCGCCGGTTCGTCGCCGAGTTCGATCCCGAACTGGTGGTCATCTTCTCCCCGGACCACTACAACGGATTCTTCTACCGGTGCATGCCGCCGTTCTGCATCGGCACCGCGGCCACCGGCGTGGGTGACTACGGTACCTACGCGGGCCCGCTCAACGTCGCCTCGGATACCGCGAACGCCTGTGCCGCTGCGGTTCTCGCCGCCGACGTGGACGTCGCGATCTCGGCGGGAATGGACGTCGACCACGGGACGGTCCAGCCTCTCGAGACCCTGTTCCCCGACATCGCCGCCGTCCCCGTCGTCCCGGTGTTCATCAATTCGGTGGCCACCCCGCTGGGCCCGCTGCGGCGGGTGCGGGCACTCGGGGCCGCGGTCGGCGCCTTCCTGGCGACACTGGGACGGCGGACGCTGGTGATCGGCTCCGGTGGACTGTCCCACGATCCGCCGGTGCCCACCATGGCCACCGCCCCGCCCGCCGCCCTGGATCGCATCGTCCGGGGTGTCCCGATGACGGCCGATCAGCGGATGGCGCGCCAGAACGCGGTGATGTCCGCGGCCCACGATTTCGCGCACGGCGACAGCCCGCTGCAACCGCTGAACCCCGACTGGGACAACGCATTCCTGGATCTGGTGGACAACAACCGGGTTGCCGAGGTGGACGCCTGGGACAACGCATGGATCGCGGGGCAGGCCGGCAATTCCGCGCACGAGGTCCGCACCTGGGTGGCGGCCTTCGCCGCAATGGCGGCCGCCGGGCAGTACCAGACGGTCCAGCGGTACTACCGGCCGGCACCGGATCTGATCGCCGGCTTCGCGATTCGGACGGCGGTGAGCGGATGAGCTCGACGGAGTTCGACCGCGTGGTGGACGTTCTGGTGGTCGGCAGCGGCGGCGGCGGCATGACCGCGGCGCTGACCGCGCAGGCCGCCGGCCTGGACACCCTGGTGGTCGAGAAGGCCGCGCAGTTCGGTGGTTCCACCGCGCTGTCCGGTGGCGGCATCTGGGTGCCCGGGGCGCCCTCGCAGCGCCGGGAGGGTTACGTGCCCGACCCCGAGGAGACGTTCACCTATCTGAAGCGGATCACCGACGGCCTGGTCAGCGACGAACGGCTGCGGACGTACGTCGATGCGGCGCCGGAGATGATGGACTTCCTCGAGAAGCGCAGCCGGTGGTTCGAATTCGTCTGGAAGCCCGGGTACGCCGACTACTATCCGGAACTCCCCGGGGGGTCGGCACTCGGCAGCACCATCAATGTCCCGGCGATCGACCTGCGCGAACTCGGCGACGACGAACGGTATCTGCTGCAGCCCCTGGCGCTCGCGCCGAAGGGAATCTGGTTCGCGCCCAAGGACCTTCGGCTGTTCTACCAGGTTCGGCAGAACTGGCGCGGGAAGGCCGTACTGGTCAAGCTGATCTACCGGATGTTCCGCGCGCGGGTGTTCGGCGACCGGATGGCCGCCATCGGGCAGTCGTTGATGGCGCGGATGCGCCTGGCGCTGCGCGAGCATGACATTCCGCTCTGGCTCGGTGCCCCGATGACCGAGCTCATCACTGATGTCGACGGCAAGGTCAACGGCGCCGTCATCGAGCGAGACGGTAAGGCTCTACGGATCGGTGCGCGCCGCGGCGTCATCCTCGCGGCCGGTGGGTTCGATCACGACATGGACTGGCGCCGTGAGCATCTGCCCGAGCTCGACCGTGATTGGAGCTTTGGCAATCCCGCGGCGATGGGTGACGGTATCCGGGCCGGCGAGAAGGTGGGGGCCGGCACCGACCTGCTCGACGAGGCGTGGTGGTTCCCGGCGATGTGCTGGCCCGACGGCCGGCTGCAGTTCATGCTCAACGAGCGCATGATGCCGTCGCAGTTCGTCGTCAACGGCGCCGGGGAGCGGTTCATCAACGAAGCCGCGCCCTATATGGATTTCGCGCACGCGATGATCGACGGGCAGCGGACCGGCGTGACGCACGTCCCGTGCTGGCTCGTCACCGACATGCGCTCGTTCCACCGGTACGTCGTCGGTGGGCACCTCCCGATACCGAAGATCCCATTCGCGCCGGTGCCGACGGGCGGGAAACTGCCCAAGGCCTGGTTGGAGTCCGGCATCGTCAAGCAGGCCGACAGCTGGGAGGGGCTGGCCGAACAGATCGGAGTCCCGCCGGATGCGTTGCACCGCACGGCAACCCGCTTCAACGAGCTAGCCCGCTCGGGTCACGACGACGACTTCAACCGAGGAGACAGCGCCTACGACAACTACTACGGCGACCCGACCCTGCCCAACCCGAACCTGCACCCGATCGGAAAGCCCCCGTACCTGGCGTTCCAGATCATCCTCGGTGACCTGGGTACCTCGGGTGGGTTGCGCACCGATGAGCATGCCCGCGTCCTCGGGGGTGACGATCGGGTGATCGACGGCCTCTACGCCGTCGGCAACAATTCGGCCGCGGTCATGGGCCGCAGCTATGCCGGCGCCGGCGCCACCATCGGCCCGGCCATGACGTTCGGCTACGTGGCGGCCCGCCACATGGCCGGGACAACCAGCAACACAATTGGTCTCACTGGACCCATTGAGACACCGAGCAGTCCCAACCGGAGGTAACACATGAAGATTTCCCTGTTCTACGAATTCCCGCTGCCCCGGCCCTGGACCGAGGACGACGAGCATCAGCTGTTCCAGCACGGCCTCGACGAGGTCGAGCTGGCCGACAAGGCCGGCTTCTCCACGGTGTGGTTGACCGAACACCACTTCCTCGAGGAGTACTGCCACTCGACCGCGCCGGAGATGTTCCTGGCCGCAGCGAGCCAGCGCACCAAGGACATTCGGCTCGGTTTCGGTGTGATGCACCTGCCGCCGGCGATCAACCCGCCGGCCCGCATCGCCGAGCGCGTGGCCACCCTGGACCACCTGTCCAACGGCCGGGTGGAATACGGCACCGGTGAGGGCTCCTCGGTCGCCGAGCTCGGTGGCTTCAACATCGACCCCGCCGACAAGCGCGAGCAGTGGGAGGAGGCACTCGAGGTGTCGATCCGCTGCATGGTGGAGGAACCGTTCTCCGGTTTCAAGGGCCAGCACGTCGAGATGCCGGCGCGCAACGTGATCCCCAAGCCTCTGCAGAAGCCTCACCCGCCGGTCTGGGTGGCGTGCACCCGGCCGGCGTCGGTACAGATGGCCGCCCAGAAGGCCATCGGCGCACTGAGTTTCGCCTACACCGGGCCGGAAGCGCTCAAGGAGCGGGTGGACGGCTACTACAAGGAGTTCGAGGAGAAGGGCGCGCCCGTCACCCCGGCGATGAACCCGAACATCCTGGCCATCGGCGGCGACCTGTCGATGATGGTGGCCAAGAGCGACGACGAGGCGCTGAAGCGGCTCGGGATCGGCGGCGGGTTCTTCTCGTTCGGCATCATGCACTACTACCTGACCGGCATGCACACGCCGGGCCGCACCAAGGTCTGGGAGCGCTACCAGGAGGCCGTCAAGGAGGACCCCACGCTGGCCTACGGTCCGGGCCGCGGCGCCATCGGCTCGCCGGAAACCGTGCGCAAGTTCCTGCGTGACTACGAGGCCAGCGGCGTGGACGAGATCATCCTGCTGCTGAATCCGCGCAGCCACGAGGGCACCATGGAGTCCATCGAGATCATGGGTAAGGAGATCCTGCCCGAGTTCATTGAACGTGACCAGAAGGCCGTCGCGGCCAAGGCGAAGCGCCTCGAGCCGGTGCTCGAGAAGGTCGAGGCCCGCCGGCAGGCCTCCGAGGCGCCGTTGTTCGACGAGACCTACTCGTTCGGCGGGTTGCCCACCGGCCGCGGCGGCAAGTTCACCGCTGGCGAGATCCCCGAGGCGATGGCCGAGATCAATGAGGGCCGCGTCAAGGCCGCGCAGCTGGAGAAGGAGCAGCGCACGGCCAAAGAGGCCGCCAACTAACAGTGGCGGCCGCAGACGACCTGGTGCGCTACGACGGTAAACACGTCGTGGTCACCGGGTGCGCATCGGGGATCGGCGCGCATGCCGCACGGCGGCTCGCCGACCTTGGTGCCCGCGTCACCGGGCTGGACATCCGGGCCCCCGAGGACGATTCGGCGGTGGCGGAGTTCATCGACCTGGATCTCTCGGATCCGGAATCCGTCGACCGCGCCGCGGGCGCCGTCGGTGCGCCGGTGGACGGACTGTTCAACGTCGCCGGGGTGTCGTCGGGGATCGGCAACCCGATCCTGGTGGTGCGCATCAATTTCCTCGGCACCCGCCAGTTCACCGAGGCGCTCGTGGACCGCATGCCGGCCGGTTCGGCGATCACCAACGTGTCCTCGCTGGCCGCCGCGTCGTTCCGGGAGAACGCCCGGATCACGGCCGGACTGCTGGACACAACCACGATCGCCGAGGGCCTGGCCTGGTGCCAGGCGCATCCCGAGGCGATCGCCGACGGCGGCTACCGGTTGTCCAAGGAGGCGATCATCCTCTACGGCATGCGGCAGGTCGGCGAGCTCGGCGCCCGGGGCATCCGGATCAACTGCACGGGCCCGGGCGTCACCGAGACCCCGATCCTGGATCAACTGCGCTCGGCATACGGGCAGGATTATCTGGATTCGTTCAGCACCCCGCTGGGCCGGGTGGCCGGGCCGGACGAACAGGCCGCGGTGCTGGTGTATCTGGGCAGCCACGCGGCGAGTTACATTACCGGGCAGGTGATCTGGGTCGACGGTGGCACCGTTGCACAGCGGATCGCGGGCGAACTCGTCGACACGAGCCAGGAGGACTGAGACATGGCCGGCACGATGAAGGACTTCCGCAGGCTCGCCGACGACGTCCGCAACTGGGGACGCTGGGGCGATGACGACGAACTGGGCACGCTGAACTTCATCACGGCCGACAAGGTCGCCCAGGGCGCCGCACTGGCTCGGCAGGGCAAGGTCTTCCCGCTCGGGGTCGACTTCGGGTCGTCGGGTCCGCAGGGCGCATTCCAGTTCCGGCACAACCCCATTCACGTCATGACCGTCGACGGCGGGGACGCCGCGACGCTGGCGGAGTACGGGCCGCAGTGGCTGCGCAATTCGGTGGCCGCCGAGATGGCCGGATTCTTCGTGGACAACCCGTTCCGGTTCAACGACGACATGATCGTGATGCCCTTGCAGGCCGCCACCCAGTGGGACGCGCTGAGCCACGTCTACTACGAGGACAAGCTCTACAACGGATTCCCGGCCGGATCGGTGACCAGTTTCGGCGCCTACCATTGCGGTATCGACAAGGTCGACGGCAAGGGCATCACCTCCCGCGGTGTCCTGCTCGACGTGGTGCGACACCGTGGCGCCGAGGTATTCCTGGAGCCGGGGAACCCGATCACACCGGCCGAACTCGACGAGGTCGCCCGGGCGCAGGGGGTTAGCGTCGGCCGGGGCGACATCGTGCTGGTGCACACCGGCTGGTGGACCCGCTTCCAGCAGAACGCGGTCGGCTCGGAGCCGGGGTCCGGCCTGGACTGGACCTGCGCGGCCTGGATGCACGACCACGAGATCGCGGCGATCGCCGCGGACAATCTGATGGTCGAGGACCCCGACCCGGCCAACGGTGTCGAAGGCACCTTCCTGCCGATGCACATGCTGTGTCTGCGCGACATGGGTCTGATGCTCGGCGAATACTGGGACCTGGGCCCGCTGTCGGCGGACTGCGCCGCTGACGGGGTCTACGAGTTCCAGCTGATCGCGCCGCCGCTGCGCGTCGTCGGTGCGGTGGGTTCACCGGTCAACCCGATTGTGATCAAGTGACACACATCGAGCACCACACCACCACCGTCGATGGTCTGGCCACCGGTTATCTGGAAGCCGGATCGGGCGATCCGGTAATCCTGCTGCACGGGGGGGAATTCGGAGCCAGTGCCGAAATCGGCTGGGAACGAACCATTCCCGCGCTGGCCGCGCACTACCGCGTGATCGCGCCCGACATGCTGGGCTACGGGCGAACCGCCAAGGTGCTCGACTTCGTCGACGGGCGCGGGATGCGGATCCGGCACGTCGCGGCGCTGTGCCGGCAACTGGGCGTGGATTCGGCGATCTTTGTCGGCAACTCGATGGGCGCAATCAACCTGTTCGTGGACGCCACGTCGGAGGCACCCGTGCTGCCGGTCCGGGCGATGGTGGCGATCTGCGGCGGCGGGGAGATCCAGGCGAACGAGCACATGGCCGCTCTGTACGACTACGACGCCACCCCGGAGGCGATGCGGCGCATCGTCACCGCACTGTTCGCCGACCCGGCCTACACCGCCGACGACGCGTACGTGGCGCGCCGGCACGAGTCGGCCACCCTGCCGGGCGCGTGGGAAGCCATTGCGGCCGCCCGGTTCCGCCGGCCCGGTTCGCAACTGCCGGCGGCGGCGTCCAGTGCCCGTCGGTACGACCGCATCACGGTGCCGGTCCTGGTGGTCGAGGGTGGTGCCGACAAGCTACTGCCCGCCGGCTGGGCGGCCGAGATCGCCGGGCAGATCGCGGGTGCCCGCTCGGCGGTCGTCGAGAGCGCCGGGCACTGCCCACAGATCGAACAACCGGATGCAGTGACCACGCTGCTGCTGGATTTCTTCGCCGAACAATCGGAGCGCGCATGAGCAACACAGAACTGGACGGCAAGGTCGCCGTCGTCACCGGCGCCGCGGGCGGACTCGGGCGCGGCATCGCCGAGCGCTTCCTGGCCGAGGGCGCGAAGGTGGTGGCCGGGGATCTCGCCGAAGGCGAACCACTGGGCGGGAATTCGGTGTTCGTGCCCACCGACGTCTCCGATATGGAACAGGTCAGTGCCCTGGTCGCG
>JAKIXW010000106.1 GCA_022708865.1 Acidobacteriota bacterium | reverse complement strand
CGCGCGTTCTCGGTCCAGTACCACCCCGAGGCGGCCGCCGGCCCGCACGATGCCGAGTACTTGTTCGACCAGTTCGTGGATCTGATGGCGGGAGAAAAGTGATCGCGAGCGTGCGTGTCGGTCCGCGACACGCCGCCGGATCCGGTACTTCTGTGCACGCTCGCGAGGAGAAATAGATGCCACGTCGCACCGACCTCAACCACGTCCTGGTGATCGGGTCCGGCCCCATCGTCATCGGCACCCAGGCCTGCCGTGTCCTGCGCGCCGAGGGCATCGAGGTCAGCCTGGTCAACTCGAACCCGGCGACCATCATGACCGACCCGGAGTACGCCGACCACACCTACGTCGAGCCGATCACCCCGGCCTTCGTCGAGAAGGTGATCGCGCAGCAGGCCGCCAACGGCCACAAGATCGACGCGCTGCTGGCCACCCTCGGCGGGCAGACCGCGCTCAACACCGCGGTGGCACTGCACGAGAACGGGGTGCTGGAGCGCTACGGCGTGGAGATGATCGGCGCCGACTTCGACGCCATTCAGCGCGGTGAGGACCGGCAGCGCTTCAAGGACATCGTCGCCAAGGTCGGAGGGGAGTCGGCGAAGTCCAGAGTGTGTTTCACCATGGACGAGGTCCGCGAGACGGTTGCCGACCTCGGCCTGCCGGTGGTCGTGCGGCCCTCGTTCACCATGGGCGGCCTGGGCTCGGGCATGGCCGCCACCGTCGAGGACGTCGAGCGGATGGCCGGCGACGGCCTGGCTGCGTCGCCCAGCGCCAACGTGCTGATCGAGGAATCCATCTACGGCTGGAAGGAATACGAGCTCGAGCTGATGCGGGACCACCACGACAACGTGGTGGTGGTGTGCTCGATCGAGAACTTCGACCCGATGGGCGTGCACACCGGGGACTCGGTCACCGTGGCCCCGGCGATGACCCTGACCGACCGTGAATACCAGGACATGCGCGATCTGGGCATCGCGATCCTGCGCGAGGTCGGCGTCGACACCGGCGGTTGCAACATCCAGTTCGCCATCGATCCCCGTGACGGCCGGCTGATCGTCATCGAGATGAACCCGCGGGTCTCGCGGTCGAGCGCACTGGCCTCCAAGGCCACCGGCTTCCCGATCGCCAAGATGGCCGCCAAGCTGGCCATCGGCTACACCCTCGACGAGATCGTCAACGACATCACCAAGGAGACCCCGGCCTGCTTCGAGCCGACGCTGGACTACGTGGTGGTCAAGTCGCCGCGGTTCGCGTTCGAGAAGTTCCCCGGCGCTGACGACACCCTGACCACCACCATGAAGTCGGTCGGTGAGGCGATGTCGTTGGGCCGCAACTTCATCGAGGCACTCGGCAAGGTCATGCGGTCGCTGGAGACCAAGCGGGCCGGCTTCTGGACCGGGCCCGATCCCGAGGGTTCGGTCGATGACGTCCTCGACCGGCTGCGCACGGCCAAGGACGGCCGGCTCTACGACATCGAGTACGCGCTGCGCCTGGGCGCCGACGTCGAGCAGGTGGCCGCGGCCTCCGGCGTCGACCCGTGGTTCGTCGACCAGATCAACTCGCTGGTGGCGCTGCGGGAGCAACTGCTGGGCGCCGCCGTGCTGGATGAGGACCTGTTGCGGCGCAGCAAGCACAGCGGGCTGTCGGATCGCCAGATCGCCGCGCTGCGGCCGGAATTGGCCGGCGAGGCCGGCGTCCGTGCGCTGCGCGCGCGGCTGAACATCCACCCGGTGTACAAGACCGTCGACACCTGTGCGGCCGAGTTCGAGGCCCGCACCCCGTACCACTACTCCAGCTACGAACTCGATCCCGCCGCCGAGACCGAGGTGGCTCCGCAGACCGAGAAGCCCAAGGTGCTCATCCTTGGGTCCGGGCCCAACCGCATCGGTCAGGGCATCGAATTCGACTACAGCTGTGTGCACGCGGCAACCACGTTGAGCCAGGCCGGATTCGAGACCGTCATGGTCAACTGCAACCCGGAGACGGTGTCCACCGACTACGACACCGCCGACCGGCTCTACTTCGAACCGCTGACGTTCGAGGACGTGCTCGAGGTCTACCGCGCCGAACAGGGCTCCGGGGCCGGTGGTCCCGGTGTTGTGGGCGTGATCGTGCAGCTGGGCGGTCAGACGCCGCTGGGGCTGGCCGAACGCCTGGAGAAGGCCGGTGTCCCGGTCGTCGGCACCAGCCCCAAGGCGATCGACCTGGCCGAGGATCGCGGCGCGTTCGGCGAGGTGCTGATCGGCGCGGGGCTGCCCGCTCCGCGGTTCGGCACCGCAACCAGTTTCGAGCAGGCCCGAAAGATCGCCGGCGACATCGGTTACCCGGTGCTGGTGCGGCCGTCCTACGTGCTCGGTGGTCGGGGCATGGAGATCGTCTACGACGAAGAGAACCTCGAGGGCTACATCGAGCGCGCGACCGAACTGTCCCCGGAACACCCGGTCCTGGTCGACCGGTTCCTCGAGGACGCCATCGAGATCGACGTCGACGCGCTCTGCGACGGCACCGAGGTGTACATCGGCGGCGTGATGGAGCACATCGAGGAGGCCGGCATCCATTCCGGCGACTCGGCCTGTGCACTGCCCCCGGTCACATTGGGTCGCAGCGACATCGCCGCCGTGCGCCGGGCCACCGAGGCCATTGCGCACGGAATTGGCGTGGTCGGGCTGCTCAACGTGCAGTACGCCCTGAAGGACGACGTGCTCTACGTGCTGGAGGCCAATCCGCGGGCCAGCCGGACCGTGCCGTTCGTGTCCAAGGCCACCGCGGTGCCGCTGGCCAAGGCTTGCGCGCGGATCATGCTGGGGGAGAGCATCGCCCAGCTGCGTGCCGAGGGCATCCTGATCCCCGAGGGCGACGGGGCCACCCCGGCGCCGAATGCGCCGATCGCGGTCAAGGAAGCCGTCCTGCCGTTCCACCGGTTCCGCCGCGCCGACGGTTCCAACGTCGACTCGCTGCTGGGTCCGGAGATGAAGTCCACCGGCGAGGTCATGGGCATCGACTCGAACTTCGGCAGTGCCTTCGCCAAGAGTCAGACGGCGGCCTACGGTTCACTGCCCGCCTCGGGCACCATCTTCGTGTCGGTGGCCAACCGGGACAAGCGGTCCCTGGTGTTCCCGGTCAAACGCCTGGCCGACCTCGGGTTCCGGGTGCTGGCCACCGACGGAACGGCGGAGATGCTGCGGCGCAACGGGATTCCCGTCGAGGTGGTTCGCAAGCACTTCGAGCAGCCGAGCCCGGACCGGCCGGCCGTCTCGGCGGTCGAGGCGATCCGCGCCGGTGAGGTCGACATGGTGATCAACACGCCCTACGGCAACTCGGGTCCGCGCATCGACGGTTACGAGATCCGCTCGGCCGCGGTGCAGATGAACATCCCGTGCGTCACCACGGTGCAGGGCGCCTCGGCGGCGGTGCAGGGCATCGAGGCCGGTATCCGCGGCGACATCGGCGTGCAGTCGCTGCAGGAGTTGCATCACGCACTGGATCGTCGGCGGTGAGCGGGTTCGGTTCCCGGCTGACGGCCGCGGTCGCCAGCCGCGGGCCGCTGTGCCCGGGGATCGACCCGCATCCGGAACTGCTCGCCGCGTGGGGGTTGACGGCCGACCCCGACGGATTGGCCGCGTTCTGCGACGTGTGCGTGGCGGCCTTCGCCGGGTTCGCGATCGTCAAACCACAGGTGGCGTTCTTCGAGACCTACGGGTCGGCCGGCTTCGTCGTCCTCGAGCGGACGATGGCCGAACTGCGGGCCAACGGGGTGCTGGTGCTCGCCGACGCCAAACGCGGCGACATCGGCACGACCATGGCCGCCTATGCCGCCGCGTGGGCGGCCGACGGCCCGTTGGCGTGTGATGCGGTGACCGCCTCGCCGTACCTCGGCTTCGGCTCGCTACACCCGCTGCTGGACACCGCTGCGGCACACGACTGCGGGGTATTCGTGCTGGCGGCCACCTCCAACCCGGAGGGCGCCGAGGTCCAGCGCGCCGTGCGGGCGGACGGCCGGACCGTCGCGCAGTCCGTCGTGGACGCGGCGGCGGGCGTCAACGCCGCCGACCCCGGGCTGGTGGGCGTCGTCGTCGGTGCCACGCTGACCGAGGTGCCCGACGTCAGCAATCTGCGCGGACCGGTGCTGGTGCCGGGCGTGGGAGCCCAGGGCGGTCGCCCGGAGGCCCTGGCCGGCCTGGGCGGCGCACGCCCGGGCCAGCTGCTGCCCGCGGTGTCCCGTGAGGTGCTGCGGGCCGGACCCGAGGTGGCCGCTGTGCGGGCAGCCGCCGAACGACTGCGCGACGCGGTGGCTCACCTGGCGTGACGTGGGAATCCGGCGTCAGAGCCGGATCCACTGCCCCAGGAACCAGAAGCCCCAGCCATCGCCGTTGCCGGCCCGCAACGGTTGGACGCGCTGGCCGTTCCACGTGAACGACTGGTGATCCTGACGGCCCTGCTCCACGCCGCGGCGCTGCCAGTCGACCGGCGCGCCGGGCTGCCCCTGGGGTCCCTGATTGCCCTGTGGACCCTGATTGCCGTGCGGATCATGGTTCTGGCACTGCGGGGCGTTGGGTGCGCCGCAGTGCTGGCCGGGATCGGCGCCGGCGGTGCCGATGCCGACACCGAGCAGTCCGGCAAGTCCGATTCCTGCGGTGAGCGTCGATGCGCACACGATGCGCCTGATGTTCATCCGGTCACTCCGTTCGGTCGAATTCGTGGGGTCCATCCCCACATCGAGCGACGCCATGGGCCGGTTCATTGTCGGTGCCCTGCCCGCACCGGGTGCCGGCTGTACATTCGGGTACGAGGCAACTACGCGACGAAAACCGTTTGGTAACAACGGGATCGGGTCGGAGTGTGCGCCCGATGGCAGATGTGCAAAGGGCCGACGGAGCATTGCTCCGTCGGCCCTTGCGGCGCGCCGGGTCGGGGGTTGGCGCACATCTACGGTTGGCTGCCGGTCGGGGGAGTCGGTCGAACCAGCCGCATCGGTACCCAACCTAAGGACCAAACCTGTGCCAGGCATATCGACAACCTGAGAACTTCCAGCACTGTGGCGGCCGATCCCGACACGCGCGACACGCCGCGAGGACTTTGGGCCGATTCGACGCCCATCCCGCGCTGTCCCGGCTCGGCCGGGACGGCGACCCGGCCTGCTCGACAGGATTGCCCGGCTACCCGCTGAATAGTCCCTGAACTGCACGTTTGTCTCTTTCGGCGGCGATGAGCGGCGTCGCCAGGGAGGGGCTCGCGAAATCGGGGGCGCGAGCGCCGACGGTTTTCCCGGAGCCCTACACGCTGGGTCTTCACCGAGGAAAGCAGGGGGTGGGGTTAGATTTCGTCCGTCAGCCTGGGTACGGTCGTCGTCGCTGGCTGGAGTACCCCGGCCGAGACAAGTAAAGATCGATGCAGCGTTGCGGTGGGAATGTCGTGGGCATGTCGGGGAGCCGATAGCCTTCGGCGGGAACACCCCAACAAGCACCGATAATCGCAATGAGACGGAGGAACCGTGGCCCTTCCCCAGTTGACCGACGAACAGCGTGCAGCTGCGTTGGAGAAGGCTGCTGCCGCGCGTCGCGCACGGGCTGAGCTCAAGGATCGGCTCAAGCGTGGCGGCACCAACCTCAAGCAGGTCCTCAAGGACGCCGAGACCGATGAGGTCTTGGGCAAGATGAAGGTCTCCGCACTGTTGGAGGCCCTGCCCAAGGTCGGCAAGGTCAAGGCTCAGGAGATCATGACCGAGCTGGAGATCGCTCCCACCCGCCGCCTGCGCGGCCTGGGCGATCGTCAGCGCAAGGCCCTGCTGGAAAAGTTCGACCCCTCCTGAGCGAGGTCCGCGATCGCTGATGGGGGACCGGACCGGCATGGCCGAGTGGTTGTGCTGGCCGGTCCCTCCGCGGTCGGGAAGTCGACGGTCGTTCGCTGTCTACGCGAACGCGTCCCCGACCTGTACTTCAGCGTCTCGGCGACCACCCGGGCGCCCCGCCCGGGTGAGGTCGACGGTGTCGACTACCGGTTCGTGACGCCGGACGCGTTCTCCCACCTGATCGACCACGGTGAACTGCTCGAATGGGCAGAAGTCCACGGCGGTCTGCATCGTTCGGGCACCCCTGCCGAGCCGGTTCGCCAGGCCATGGCCGCCGGTCGTCCCGTTCTTATCGAGGTCGACCTCGCCGGGGCCCGGGCGGTCAAGGCAACCCTGCCCGAGGTGGTGGCGGTGTTCCTCGCGCCCCCGAGCTGGGAAGCTCTGGAAGCGCGCCTGGTCGGCCGCGGCACCGAGACTCCCGAGGTGCGGGAACGCCGGCTGGCCACCGCCCGCGCCGAATTGGCGGCCCAGGATGACTTCGACGTGGTCGTCGTGAACAGCCAATTGGAGTCCGCCTGCGCTGAATTGGTATCCTTGCTGGTGGGAACTGCGCCCGACACGCCGTGACGGTGCCCGGAACCGCCACCCAAGGCCCTGGGACGGCCCACCAGAACTGCCCATGAGACTGCCCGCGAAATTCGAGAGACCCCGGAGAACCGCACTGTGACCAACTCGCACGCCGACACCCTGCCCGCCGATCCGGCAGCCGGTGCCATCGGTTCCTACGACACCCCGCTGGGCATCACCAACCCGCCGATCGACGAGCTGCTGGACCGCGCGTCCAGCAAGTACGCGCTGGTCATCTATGCCGCCAAGCGCGCCCGCCAGATCAACGACTACTACAACCAGCTCGGTGACGGCATCCTCGAGTACGTCGGTCCGCTGGTCGAGCCGGGCCTGCAGGAGAAGCCGTTGTCGATCGCGATGCGCGAGATCCACGGCGACCTGCTCGAGCACACCGAGGGCGAGTAGCCGGGAACCGCGCCGCCCCATGACCGGTAAGCGCATCGTCGTCGGCGTTGCCGGCGGCATTGCCGCCTACAAGGCCTGCTCGGTCGTCCGCCAACTGACCGAGGCGGGCCATCAGGTCCGGGTGGTTCCCACCGCATCGGCGCTCGAGTTCGTCGGCGCCGCCACCTTCGAGGCGCTGTCCGGTTTCCCGGTCCACACCGGCGTCTTCAACGACGTCCATGAGGTTCCGCATGTCCGGATCGGCCAGGAGGCCGATCTCGTCGTCGTCGCGCCGGCCACCGCCGACATACTGGCGCGGGCCGCTTCCGGCCGCGCCGACGATCTGCTGACCGCGACGCTGCTGACCGCCTGCTGCCCGGTGCTGTTCGCGCCCGCGATGCACACCGAGATGTGGCAGCATCCGGCCACCTGCGCCAATGTGGCCACCCTGCGCAGCCGTGGTTCGGTGGTGCTCGAGCCGGCGTCCGGCCGGCTGACCGGCGCTGACACCGGCCCGGGCCGGCTGCCCGAGCCCGAGGAGATCACTGCCTTTGCCGAGCTGCTGCTCGAGCGTGGCGACGCCCTGCCGTACGACCTGTCCGGGATCCGGCTGCTGGTCAGCGCCGGAGGTACCCGCGAACCGCTCGACCCGGTCCGGTTCATCGGCAACCGCAGCTCGGGCAAGCAGGGCTATGCGGTGGCCCGGGTGGCCGCCCAGCGTGGCGCCGACGTGACGCTGGTTGCGGGCAACACCGCGGCGCTGGCCGATCCGGCCGGCGTCGACGTGGTGCATATCGGATCGGCCGCCCAACTGGCCGACGCGGTCTCCAAGCACGCCCCGGACGCCGACGTCCTCGTGATGGCTGCCGCCGTGGCCGACTTCCGGCCCGCCCATGTTGCAACCACGAAGATGAAAAAGGGTGCCGACAGCGAACCCAGCACCATCGACCTGGTGCGCAATGACGACGTGCTGGCCGGCGCGGTACGGTCCCGGGCGGCCGGTCAGTTGCCCGACATGCGCGCGATCGTCGGGTTCGCGGCCGAAACCGGCGATGACAACGGCGATGTCCTGTTCCACGCGAGGGCGAAACTGCAGCGCAAGGGGTGCGATCTGCTCGTGGTCAACGCGGTGGGCGACGGCCGCGCGTTCGAGGTCGATAACAACGCCGGCTGGCTGCTCTCGGCCCACGGCACTGAGGCCGCACTGGAGCTCGGGTCGAAGACATTGATGGCCAGCCGTATTGTGGATGCGATCGCTAGCATCCTCCGGGGCGACTGACATCCCGTGATCTGCTCTGTGCTTCGATGAACGAAGATTCGCGATGAACGAAGATTTGCGATGAACGAAGATTTGCGATGAACGAAGATCTGCGATGAACGAAGATGTGCCTCTTATCCGGAAGGAAACTGCAACGTGAGTGGTCGGCTGTTCACCAGTGAGTCGGTGACCGAAGGACATCCCGACAAGATCTGTGACGCCATCAGCGACTCCATCCTGGATGCGCTGCTCGCGGGCGACCCGAAGTCGCGCGTCGCGGTCGAGACCGCGGTGACCACCGGCCAGGTGCACGTCATCGGCGAGGTCACCACGTCGGCCAAGGAAGCGTTCGCCGACATCCCGCTGATTGTCCGCGATCGGATCAAGGAGATCGGCTACGACCACTCCGACAAGGGCTTCGACTACGCGACCTGCGGCGTCAACGTCGGTATCGGTGCGCAGTCCCCGGACATCGCGCAGGGTGTCGACACCGCGCACGAGACCCGCGTCGAGGGCGCCGCCGATCCGCTGGATTCGCAGGGTGCCGGCGACCAGGGCCTGATGTTCGGATATGCCATCAACGACACCCCCGAGCTGATGCCGCTGCCCATCGCGCTGGCCCACCGGCTGTCGCGGCAGCTGACCAAGGTCCGCAAGGACGGCATCCTGGGCTATCTGCGGCCCGACGGCAAGACGCAGGTCACCATCGAATACTCGGGAAACACGCCGGTGCGGCTGGACACCGTGGTGCTGTCCACCCAGCACGCCGCCGACATCGACCTGGAGTCGACGCTGGCGCCCGACATCCGGGAGAAGGTCGTCAACACCGTGCTGGCCGACCTGGGCCACGACACGATGGACACCTCGGACTTCCGCCTGCTGGTGAACCCGACCGGCACATTCGTCGTCGGCGGTCCGATGGGTGACGCCGGCCTGACCGGACGAAAGATCATCGTGGACACCTACGGCGGCTGGGCCCGCCACGGTGGTGGCGCGTTCTCCGGCAAGGATCCGTCGAAGGTGGACCGTTCGGCCGCGTACGCGATGCGCTGGGTGGCCAAGAACGTCGTGGCCGCCGGTCTGGCCGACCGGGTCGAGGTGCAGGTGGCCTACGCCATCGGCAAGGCCGCACCGGTCGGGTTGTTCGTCGAGACGTTCGGCACCGAGACGGTTGACCCGGCCCGTATCGAGAAGGCCATCACCAGCGTCTTCGATCTGCGCCCCGGTGCGATCGTGCGCGATCTGGACCTGTTGCGCCCCATCTACGCGCAGACCGCGGCGTACGGCCACTTCGGCCGCACAGATGTGGATCTGCCGTGGGAGCAGCTGAACAAGGTCGAGGAGCTCAAGGCTTCGGTCTGACCGACCTGACGAACAGACGGAAAGGGCCCCTCTCCGGGATGGAGTAGGGGCCCTTTCCGTCTGTTCGCGCGCGATGCGCGATGCGGTTATGCCGCGTGCGCGATGGGGGCGGTGTCGAAGCCGTCGATCTGCAGCCCTTCGGCGCACAGGATCATGTCGAACAGCGCCGACTCGGCGATCTCGTGCGGCTGGGCTTCGGCGTCCGCGCGGAGTGCGGCGGTGACGGTCTGTTTCAGGGTGGAGGTAGCCATCGGGTGGTCTGCCTTTCTTTCTCCTCGGCCCGCCTCGGTGAGGGCCGCTGTTGATATCCAGTATCCGGAGGTCACGGCGGGCGCGGCTAGGGTAGACGCCTACCCGAAAAGGGGCGGTCCGCGCGCCCGGAAATCGCCCGTCGGGCGTCGAAAACGCCGCTTCGGGACGCGTTATCAGGTGTTTCTCAGCACTTTCGCATCGCTGTCTGGGCTTTCGGCCGTCCTACCCTGGTCAGCGCGCCGCCTTGGGGTAGGTACCTACCTCAACGATCCCCGGGGCGTCGGCCGGCGCGGATGAGCTGGGCCAGCTGGTCGCGGTCGTCGATCCCGAGTTTGCCGAAGATCCGGTAGAGGTGCCCGTCGATGGTCCGGACCGAGACCCCGAGCCGGTCGGCGACCTGGCGGTTGGTCAGGCCGTCGCCGACGAGTGTCGCGATCTCCCGTTCCCGCTGGGTGATCGGCAAGTGTGCGTCGAGCGCGCCGAGGGCGGGCGTGTGCACACTGCCGCGGGTGGCCAGTCGCTGCGCGCGGGACGACGACTCGAGCGCCTTCGCGCGCGCTCCGGCACGGTCGTGCTCGCCCGCGGCGTGCGCCGCGGCATCGGCGGCCAGCGCTAGGGCGCCGAATCGTTCGAACTGCCGGGACGCGTCGTGGAGGACATCCCCGTCGCGGTCCGCCAGTCCGCGGGCGTGCGCCGCCACGGCCGTCGTCATGGGGCTGGGTGCGAGCCGGGTCAACTGGCCCAGCCGCGCGGCCTGCGAGCGGTCGCCCAGCCGGATGGCGCAGTGCAGTGCGGCGATCTCCATGGTGTGCATCTGCGCGGCCCGGGCGATGCGTGCCGCCGACACGGCATGCTCACGCGCCGTGGTGGTCTGGCCGCCGGCGACGCACGCCCAGGCCCGTGCGAGGGCGAGCTCGGGCTCGAAGACGGCGACGTGCGGTCCGTTGGCCTCCTCGGCCTTCGCCAGTCCCGCAGCGGCGGCCTCGGCGTCGCCGCGCGCACCTTCGGCCTGGGCCAGCCAGGCGGCCACCAGCATCACCCAGGTCGGTGGCAGCGAGCCGGACATCGCCCACAGCGAGCGCTGCAGCTGTTCGCACGCTGATGCGAGCATGCCGAGGGCGAGCTGGACCCGCCCGTTGAGCGCGGCGACGATGGCCTCGGCCTGCGGCACCCCGGACGTCATCGCGGTGTAGTGCTGGCACACCTTTTCGGCCGCCGCCAGGTCGCCGCTGCCGGTCAGGGCAAAGATCTCGGTGAAGCCGAGCGCGTAGCGCTGCGGCCCGGACTCGCAGGATTCGGCTGCCCGGGAACCGATTTCCGCGGCGTCGATGCCCTCGGTGAACCTGCCCGACAGAGCCAGCGCGCCGCCGGTGGCCAGGGCCGCCCACACCGCCGCGGTGGGCAGGATCTCCGAGCCCAGGGCGTCCTGGCCGACGGCGACGGCGGTCGGCAGATCCCGGCCGAAGAAGGCGAACGCCGCCTCGATGGCGGCCATCGCATACATGTCCTGACCGGGGGGAACGCGCCGGTTCACGGTCGCCAGGACCTCACGCGCCGCATCGGGTCGGCCGCAGCCGAAGAAGAGGTTCGCCGCGCGCACGCCGCCCCACCGCAGGGTGGCCCAGACATCGGAGCCGTCGGGATCCAGGGCGGCCAGGATCGCCTCGGCCTCGGGGCCGCGGCCCTGCCAGGCCAGCGAGTCGGCGAGCACGATGGCGGCATCGATGGAACCGCCCTGCTCCCAGGCGAACCGGGCGAGCTCCTCGCCGAGGGTGAGGTTGGCCATTGTGACCGCACTCGCGGCGGCGCTGACCACCAGTCCGAGGTCGGCCGGGTTGTCGCTGTGGATGGTGAACTGCGCGAGCTGGATCGTGGTGCGAACGTCGGTGCGCTCCGTGCCAGATACCGCGCGGGTGCGCTCGAGGTGCTTCGAAAAGCTTTGCGCCAGCATCGTATTGAGCACCCGGGTGCGCGCGAGCCCGCACCGCTGGCGGATCACCTCACCGAGGATCGGGTTGGCGATCTGGACCAGTGTCTGGGTGCCGTCGCTGACGACCTGCACCGCACCCGCGCGCTCCGCACCGGCGATGTCCTCGCCGTCGCACAGCTCGCGCAGGATCCGCCAGTCCAGCACCTCGGCGGTCGCGACGATCTCGGCCACCTCGCGTTGCGCCGGCGTCAGGGTGTTCAGCTGAGATTCGACGACCTCGGTCAGATCGGGATCGAAGTGGAACTCGGAATTCATCGCCCACCGGCCGTCGCGCTGCGCCAGGGCGCCGTCGGACAGGGCGGCGGTGACCAGTCCGCGCAGGATCAGCGGGCTGCCCGAGGACAGGTGCTGCAGCCGGTCCACGGCCAGGTCGTCGACCTCGCCGTCCACTACCGACGACACCAGTTCGGCGGTCTCCGATCGGCTGAACGGCTCGAGGTCGACGCGCAGCAGCAGGTCTTCCTTCCACAGCGCGGCGATGGCGTCGTGCACGGGTTCCCCCGAGCGGCAGGTGACGATCAGGCGCAGCCGGCCGCCCATCGCCAGCTGTGAGACGAGCAGGGCCGACAAGGGGTCGAGGTACTGGGCGTCGTCGACGACGAGCAGGGTCTTCTCGCCGGCGGCCAGTTCGCGGTAGGCCATGGACAGCATGACGGCGGGCTCGCGCGCGTCCTCGATGAAGACCACCGGGTTGAACGCGCCGAGGGGAACCG
>JAKIXW010000105.1 GCA_022708865.1 Acidobacteriota bacterium | reverse complement strand
ACGCACACCAACCGTCCCCCGGACACGCCACACCTGCCCGAACCGCATCCGGTGCTGCCGTCCACGCCGTGGTTGCACGACCGGCACTGGGTGGACGTCACGCGGACCAGCCGTTCGGCGGGTCCCGCGCAACCTCGCGGAGCCTGGACCCAGGACGACGATGTGGTGCCGCAGGACTGGTATTCACAGCTCGTCTGGCCAGTGGTCGACCTGCCGGAACCGCCGGCCGACGCTGCGGCCGACGCCGGTCGTTGGCTCGTGATCGGTGACGCTGGCCTGGCCGCCTCGATCGGCCGGGCGGTGGGCGACACTGCCCGCGTTTCCGCGCTCCCGGCATCGGCACTCGCCGACGACTCGGGCCGGGCTGCGCTGATCGAGGCCCTCGGCGGCGTCGACCGGGTGCTGTTCGCGCCGGACCTGGTGGCCGACGGGCTCTCTGCGCCAGCGGGCTACGACCTGTTCCATGCGGGCCGGCGGCTGTCGGCCGCGCTGGCCGGAGTGGCGGGTGGGGCCAGCGGTGCACCCACGCTGTTCCTGCTGACCCGCAATGCGCAGCCCGTGAACGAGGGCGACCGCGCCAACGCCGTGCACGCGGTGCTGTGGGGGTTGGGTCGCACCCTGGCCCTCGAGCACCCCGAATTCTGGGGCCGCGTCGTCGACGTCGATGAGTCGGTGCCGGCGGGACTGGTCGCCAAATATGTTGTGGCCGAGGCTGTCGGTTCCGACACCGAGGATCAGGTGGTCTACCACGCGGGTCTGCGCCGGGTGCCGCGGATGCAGTACGGCGTCCCGTTCGCCGGCGCCCCGGTCGATCTCGCCGAGGACACCTCCGGGTGCCACCTGGTGATCGGTGCGACGGGCAACATCGGACCGCATCTGATCCGGCAGCTCGCGAAGATGGGTGCGCGCACCGTCGTCGCGGTGTCCCGCAACCCGGGCTCGCGGCTCGACGAGTTGACCAGCACCCTGGCGAAGTCCGGCACCACGCTGGTGACGGTGGCCGCCGACAGCACCGACCCGGCGGCGATGGCGGAGCTGTTCGCCCGCTTCGGTGCAGACCTGCCGCCGCTGCATGGCATCTACCTGGCCGCCTTCGGTGGCGGTCCGGTCACGCTGGCGGACATGACCGACGCCGACGTGACGGCCATGTTCGCGCCGAAGCTGGATGCGCTTGCCGTCGTGCATCCGCTGTCGGTGGAACACCCGGTTCGGCAGTTCGTGCTGTTCTCCTCGATCTCGGGACTCACCGGGTCGCGCTGGCTGGCGCACTACACCGCCACCAGCACGTTCCTGGACACCTTCGCCTACGCGCGGCGGGCGGCCGGTCTGCCGGTCACCACCGTCAACTGGGGTCTGTGGAAGTCGTTGTCCAACAACCAATCCGAGCAGGAGACCCAGGTCAGCATTGACTCCGGTCTGATGCCGATGGCCGATGATGTCGCCATTGCCGCGCTGCGTTGGGTGGGCGGCGCCGGTGCGCCGGTGCGTTCGGTCGTGGTCGAGGCCGACTGGCCGCTGCTGGCCACCGCGTACCGCACCCGGGCTGCGCTGCACATCGTGGACGATCTGCTCGACGCCGCCCCTGCCGCGGGCGCCGGCGGCGGCTCGGTCAACACGAAGTTCCGTTCCGAGTTGGGCGACGCGGAGCCGACCGAGCGGCAGGGGATCCTGGCTGCCCATATCAGTGAACAGGTTTCCGCGGCGATGGGCCTGGGGCCCCGGCAGGCGCTGGAGCCGACGGCCGGATTCTTCCAGTCCGGCATGGACTCACTGATGAGTGTGACCCTGCAGCGGTCGCTCAGCGAGAGCCTCGGTGAGCAGTTGCCGACGTCGGTGATCTTCGACTATCCCAGTGTCGAGGCCCTCACCGGTTACCTGAGCGGAGTGCTGCCCGAACTGGTCGAGGCTTCGGAGGCCGACGATGCCGACGAGTACGACGACCTCAGTGACGACGAGTTGCTGGCGCAGCTCTCGGAAAGGTTGAGTTGAGCGCAATGTCGAGTGCAGCCCCGGATCGTCGATCGATCATTGCCGATGCGCTGCGCAAGATCGATGAGCTGACCGAGCGCCTGCAGATCGCGGAGCAGGGTGATACCGAGCCCATCGCGGTGGTGGGCATCGGTTGCCGGCTGCCCGGCGGCGTCAATGACCCCGAGCAGTACTGGCAGTTGCTGCGCGACGGCGCCAGCGGTGTGATTCGGGTTCCCGAAAACCGTTGGGACGTCGACGAGTTCTATTCGGCGGAACAGCCCGTCCCGGGAACCATGTGCACCCGTGAGGGCGGGTTCCTGACGTCGTGGCAGCCCGATGAGTTCGATGCGGAGTTCTTCGGCATCTCGCCGCGCGAGGCGACCGGGATGGATCCGCAGCAGCGGTTGCTGATGGAGGTCACCTGGGAGGCGCTGGAGAACGCCGGCGTGACGGCGGCGCAGATCCGCGGTTCACAGACCGGCGTCTTCGTGGGCCTGACCACCACCGACTACATCGCGCTCGGCTACGAGCGAAAGGGTGGCCCCGAGGACGTCAATCCCTACATCACCTTCGGCAACGCCTCGAATTTCGCGGCGGGCCGGTTGTCGTACTTCCTCGGCGCACAAGGTCCCGCGGTGGTGGTGGATACGGCGTGTTCGTCGTCGCTGGTGACGATCCACCTGGCGGTGCAGAGCCTGCGTCGGCACGAGACCGATCGGGTGATCGCGGCCGGGGTGAACCTCAATCTGCTGCCGGACAACTTCATCGCCTGTTCCCAGTGGGGGATGTTGGCGCCGGACGGGTTGTGCAAGACCTTCGATGCCGCCGCGGATGGGTATGTCCGCAGTGAGGGCGCCGGAGCGGTGGTGCTCAAGCGGCTCGCTGACGCCGTGCGCGACGGTGACAATATCTGGGCGGTGGTGCGAGGGTCCGCGGTCAACCAGGACGGACCCAGCAGTGGTCAGACGGTGCCGTCGGGGCCGGCGCAGCAGGCCGTCATGCGGTCGGCGTTGGCTGCGGCGCGGGTGACGGCCGCCGACATCGACTACGTGGAGGCGCACGGCACCGGGACCGCGCTGGGTGATCCAATCGAATTGGACGCCCTGGCAGCGGTTTTCGGTGATCGGGGTGAATCTGCACCGTTGGTCCTGGGCTCGGTCAAGACCAATATCGGGCACCTCGAGTCGGCGGCCGGGGTGGCCGGATTCATCAAGACGGTGCTGAGCGTCAAACACGGGATCATCCCGAAGCACCTCTACTTCGATGCGCTGACGCCGCACGCGGGGCCGGGGGCGGCGAAGTTCACCATTGCGGCGCAGGAGCTGACCTGGCCGGCGGTGGATCGGGTGCGTCGGGCCGGGGTGTCGTCGTTCGGTGTCTCCGGCACCAACGCACACGTGATCATCGAGCAGGCGCCCGAGGCCGAAGCGGTTCCGGCTGCGGAGGCGCCGGTGGTGTCGTCGTTGCTCCTGTCGGGGAAGTCGGCGGCCCGGGTGGCGGCTGCCGCCGGGGTGTTGGCGGACTGGCTCGAAGGGGCCGGCCGCGACGTTGCGCTCGACGACGTGGCGCACACCCTGGCGCATCATCGGAGCCGGTTCAAGACGGTGGCGGGGGTGTGTGCACGGGACCGGGCCGGTGCGATCACCGGCCTGAAGGCCCTGGCCACCGGCGATTCCGCGCCCGGCGTCATCGACCCACAACTGCGCCCCATCGGCGGTGGCCGCGTGTTCGTTTACTCCGGTCAGGGGTCACACTGGGCCGGGATGGGCCGGCAGTTGCTGGCCGATGAGCCGGTGTTCGCCGCCGCGATCGACGAGCTCGAGCCGCTGTTCGTCGAGCATGTCGGCTTCTCGCTGAAGCAGATCCTGACCAGCGGCACCGAGATCAACGGTGACGCCCAGGTCCAGCCGGTCATCATGGGCCTGCAACTCGCATTGACCACGTTGCTGCGTTCCTACGGGGTGGCACCCGACGCGGTGATCGGGCATTCGATGGGCGAGGTGACCGCGGCCGTCGTCGCTGGTGCGCTGACCGTTGCCGACGGTCTGAAGGTCATCGCGCACCGGTCCACGCTGATGTCGAAGATGGCCGGGCAGGGCGCGGTGGCGCTGGTCGAACTCGACGCCGAGGCCACCGAGGCGCTCATCGCCGGGTATTCCGGGGTGAGCATCGCCGGCTACCTCTCGCCGCGCCAGACCGTGATCGCCGGACCGCCGGAACAGGTGGACGCCGTGATCGCCGCTGTTGCCGCCCAGGACCGCTTCGCGCGCCGGGTCAACATGGAGGTCGCCTCGCACACCGCCTTCATGGACCCGATCCTGCCCGAATTGCGTTCGGCCCTGGCCGATCTGGCGCCCAGCGCCCCGACCATCCCGTTCATCTCGACGGTCACCGAAGACTCCAGTGCGCCCCGCCTGGACGCCGACTACTGGGTGGCCAACGTGCGCCAGCCGGCCCGGGTCAGTCAGGCCGTCACCGCCGCCGCGGCGAACTACGGCACGTTCCTCGAGATCAGCCCGCACCCGCTGCTGACCTATAACATCGGCGACACCCTCGAAGCCACCGGATCGGCCGATGGTGTGACCGTCACCTCCGCGCTGCGCCGGGTGGACGACGAAACCGTGTACTTCCACACCCAACTGGCCGCGCTCGGCGCCGCCGGCCGGCCGGCCGGAAACGGCCGACCGGTCCAGCTGCCCCCGTCGCCGTGGCAACACGACACCAGCTACTGGGTCGAGGACCACTCGCAGCAGCGCCGGGTGGCCGATCTGCATCCGCTACTCGGGCCCCACGTCGAGATGCTCACCGGCGGCGAGCACATCTGGCAGACGGAACTCGACGCCCGGGCGCTGCCCTGGCTGGCCGACCGAATCCAGGGCCAGCCGGTGCTCTCGGCCGCGGGAATCACCGAGATGGTGCTGTCCGCCGGCCGTACCGCGCTGGGGCTGCCGGTGGCGGGGATCGAGGTCACCGACCTGCAGATCGAGCAGCCGCTCGTCCTCGACCAGCCGACGCGTGTTACCACCCGGTTCGCGCCCGACGACACCGGCTACCGCGTCGAGATCCACGCGAAGGCGGCCGGCGGTTGGCGCCGGCACGCGGTGGCGACGGTGCTCGCCACCCCGGGTCCGGTTCCGGCCGTGCCGGCCGAACCGGGTGCGGGCTGGACCGAGACCGACATCGCGCTGCCCGACGACATCCCCGGTGACGGGCAGTACGCCGTCCACCCGGCCCTGCTGGGATCGGCGCTGCAGGCGTTGGCCGCCACCATCCCGGACGCCGGTGACGGAAGCGCCCATCTGCCAACGACTGTGGCCACTGTTCGGGTGTTCGGACCGGTGGGCCGACGGGCCCGCTGCCGGGTGGAGCCGGGCCATATCCTCCTGCTCGACGATGCGGGAGCGCCGATTGCGGAACTCAGCGGGACCGAGTTCGCCGCGGTGGATGCCGGTTCGCTGCCCACCTCGCTGGACCAGATGACCTTTGCCACCCAGTGGGTCGAGTCCCCGCTGGCCGCCGGTCAGGCCGCCCCGGGCAGCTGGGTCCTGCTGACCGACGGCGACGCTGAGACGGCCGCACTGGCGGCCAACCTCGCCGCGCGGTTCGAATCGTCGACCCGGCGCCTGATCAGCGCGGACCTCGCGGACGAGCACGCCGTGGCCGATGCTGTGGCGAAGGCGGCGGCGGACCCCGACCTCCCAGCGGCCGGCATGATCGCATTGGTCGGCAGGGGCGGGTTCGATGCGACCGATCCGGACGGCACGCTGCGGCGGTCCCGCGAACTGATCGTCCACCTGTCGCAGGCCGCCCGCGCGGCGGCCGCCGGCTGGCAGGGCAACTCGGCACGGCTCTGGTTGATCACCCGGGACGGGCTGGCGGTGCGGGACGACGAGTCGGGCGACCCGACCGCCGGCGCCCTGCGCGGTGTCATTCGAACCTGGCGATTCCCCGGCGAATTGGCCCGCACCCTGGCCGAGGAACCCGATCTGGGGGCCACCCTGGTCGATCTGGACGGCGCCGACCAGGATGCCGTGGCCGCGATACTCAGCGAACTGGCCTCGCCGGTCCGCGATGACGTGGTCGCCCGACGGGCCGGCGTCCGGTACGCCGAGCGGCTGACCCGGGCGCCCCTGGCGGCCGGCGGTGCCGATGCCGCAGTCCGGCCGGACGGCGCCTACATCATCACCGGCGGCCTCGGTGGGCTGGGCCTGGTGTTCGCCAAGTGGCTGGCCGATCGCGGGGCCGGGCGCATCGTGCTCAGCGGCCGGCGCGAGCCGTCGCCGGACGAACAGCGTCAGCTCGACCAACTGGGCGACACCGGTACCGAGATCGGTTATGTCCGTGGCGATCTCGCGGCGTCCGAGGTGGCCCAGCGCATCGTCGCCGCGGCCGAGGAGACCGGGAAGTCGCTGCGGGGTGTGCTGCATTCCGCCGGTGTGCTCGACGAGAGCCTGGTGTCCGCGGTCAGCGCCGAAGGGCTCGAACGCGTGTGGGCGGCAAAGGCCACCGGTGCGATGCGCGTACATCTGGCCACCGCCGATCGGCCACTGGACTGGTGGGTCGGCTTCTCGTCGATGGCCGCGCTGCTGGGCCTGCCGGGACAGTTGTCGTACGCCACGGCCAACGCCTGGCTCGACGGCTTCGTGGCCTGGTTGCGGGCGTCCGGTCGGCCCGCCACCGCGGTCAGCTGGGGGCAGTGGTCCGACGTCGGGATCGGCGCGTCCATGACGCTGAGCGTGCTCGACCCGATCTCGCCGGCCGAGGGCGTGGACGCCTTGCAGACGCTGCTGGGTCACAACCCGGCCCACGTGGGTGTCGCCCGGCTGCGCCTGGATCGCGCGCTGACCGCCACGCCGGAATTCCGCGACCTCGGTTACTTCGAGGCCGTGGTGGCCGAGACCGACACCCGGCGGTCCGCCGACGGATCCGCCACCGAGGACGGCGACGGATCCGTTGCGCCGGTTGAGGATTGGTCGGCCATGACCGGCGAGCAGCGGCGCGACGGGCTGAAGGCCGGCCTGCAGGCCATCCTGGGTCACGAGCTCCGGATGCCGGCCCGGTCGGTCGACGTCGAGCAGCCGTTCCCCGAAATGGGGCTCGATTCGATGATGGCGATGACGGTCCTCAAGCAGACCCAGCAATTGGCCGGTATCGACCTGTCGGCGTCGATGTTGTGGAATCACCCCACCATCGCGCAGTTGGCGAACCATCTGGCCGAACTCCTGGAACCGGACCTGGAACCGGACAACGTGCCGGTCAGCCCCCTGGAAGATACCGACGACGACGCCGGCGGACTCGGCGGCGGGGTGTTGGACGAACTGTTCGAGAGCGTGGAATCCGCTCCCGGCCGTAGTGAGAGCAGCAGCTTGTGATCAAGACGATTTTCAACCGCGTCTCGGCGATGTCGGCCGAGCAGCAGACGGCCCTGGACGAGCAGTTCACCAAGGCGTCGCGCATCGCGACCGCCGAGCCAATCGCCGTGGTCGGTATCGGCTGCCGACTGCCGGGCGGAGTCGTGGGCCCCGAGTCGTACTGGAAGTTCCTGACCGCCGGTGAGGACGCCATCGGCGAGATCCCGGCCGACCGCTGGAACGCCGACGAGTTCTACGACCCGGACACATTCGCCCCGGGTCGGATGGCCTCGAAGTGGGGTGGCTTCGTCGACGACGTCGCAGGCTTCGACGCGGAGTTCTTCGGGATCTCCCCGCGTGAGGCCGAGGCGATGGACCCCCAGCAGCGGCTGATGCTCGAGGTCGCCTTCGAGGCGCTCGAACACGCCGGGGTCTCCCCGGAGGAGCTCTCGGGTCTGCGGGCCGCCGTCATGATGGGCGTGTACTACACGGAGTACCAAGGCATTTCGGCTGCGAACCCCGACCACATCGACGCCTATTCGGCCACCGGTAACGCGCACGCGGTCGCGGTGGGCCGGATCGCCTACCTGCTCGGGTTGCGCGGCCCCGCAGTCGCGATCGACTCGGCGTGCTCGTCGTCGCTGGTGACCATCCACCTGGCCTGCCAGAGCCTGCGGCTGCGCGAGAGCGATCTGGCCCTGGCCGGCGGCGTCAGCCTGATCCTGCGCCCGGAGACCCAGATCGCGATGTCCAAGTGGGGCATGCTGTCCCCGCGCGGCAAGTGCCACAGCTTCGATGCCGGCGCCGACGGATTCGTCCGCGGCGAGGGTGCGGGCATCGTGGTGCTCAAGCGGCTCACCGACGCGATCCGCGACGGTAATCAGGTGTACGCGGTGATCCGCGGCTCGGCGATCAACCAGGACGGCCGGTCCAATGGGCTGACCGCGCCGAATACCCAGGCCCAGGTCGACGTCATCACCCGCGCGCTGCGCAGCGCCGATGTCGCCGGCAATTCGGTGAACCTGATCGAGGCGCACGGCACCGGAACCGCGCTGGGCGATCCGATCGAGTTCGAGGCACTGGCCGGGACCTACGGGCGCGGCGAGGGGCCATGCGCGCTGGGTGCGGTCAAGACCAACATCGGGCACCTGGAGGCGGCGGCCGGGATCGCCGGCTTCATCAAGGCGGCCCTGTCGGTCCAGCACGGTCAGATCCCGCCGAACCTGAATTTCACCAAGTGGAATCCGGCGATCGATCCGGCGCCCACTCGGCTGTACGTGCCCACCGAACTCGCGGACTGGCCGCAGACCGAGGGCCCGCGCCGCGCCGCGGTGTCATCGTTCGGTCTCGGTGGCACCAACGCGCACGTGGTGCTCGAGCAGGGCCCCGAGCCCGTCCCCCAGGCAACTCCGGCATCGTCGATCACCACGTTGGCGCTCTCGGGCAAGACCGATGAGCGCGTCGCATCGTGGGCGAAGGTGCTCGGCGACTGGATCGAGGGCCCGGGTGCCGGGGTGCCGCTGGCCGACGTCGCCTACGCGCTCGGCCATCGTCCCCGGCAGGCCCGGGTGGCCGCGGTGTGCGCGGGTGATCGCGCGGAGGCCGTCGCCGGGCTGCGGGCACTGGCCGAGGCGCGCCCCACCCCGGGCGTGGTGGCCCCGCACCAACCGGTCACCGGTCCGGGCACGGTGTTCCTGTACTCGGGTCAGGGCTCGCAATGGGCCGGGATGGGCCGCGAACTGCTGACCACCGAGCCGGCATTCGCCGCGGCGGTCGACGAACTCGAACCCGATTTCGTTGCGCAGGTGGGCTTCTCGCTGCGCGGTGTGCTCGAGTCCGGCGAGCCGGTGGTCGGCATCGACCGGATCCAGCCGGTGCTGGTGGGTATGCAGTTGGCGCTCACCGCGCTGTGGCGGTCATACGGCGTGGAGCCCGATGCGGTGATCGGCCATTCGATGGGGGAGGTCGCCGCTGCCGTCGTCTCCGGTGCACTCAGCGCCGCCGACGGTCTGAAGGTCATCGCCACCCGGTCCCGGCTGATGAAGCGGCTGTCCGGCCAGGGCGCCATGGCGCTGCTGGAACTGGACGCCGACGGGGCCGAGACGCTGCTGGCCGATCACCCCGATCTCACGGTCGCGGTGTACGCCGCGCCCAACCAGACGGTGATTGCCGGCCCGCCGGATCAGGTGGATGCGGTGGTCGCCGTGGTCGACGCGCAGGGCAAGTTGGCCCGCCGCGTCGAGGTGGACGTGGCCTCGCACCATCCGACCGTCGACCCGATCCTGGGTGAACTGCGCAGTGAGCTGGCCGATCTGGCACCGCGGGCGCCGAAGATCCCGTTGCTCACCACCGTCGTGGACGAGGGTGTGGTACCGGCCTTTGATGCCGCCTACTGGGTGGACAATCTGCGCAAGCCGGTCCGGTTCAGCCGGGCCGTCGCGGAGGCGGCCGCCAACCACGCCACGTTCGTGGAGGTCAGCCCGCACCCGCTGCTCACCCATGCCATCAACGGCACCCTGGAGTCGGCCCGCCCCAAGGGCGACGTCCAGGTCGGCGGGACGCTGTATCGGGACAACCCAGAGACGCTGACATTCCACACCCAGCTCGCGGCCATCCGGCCTTCGACGGCAAAGTCGGCGAAGGATGCCGAAACCGACAGCGGCGCACGGAGTTTCATCGATCTGCCGCCCACCCCGTGGCAGCACGTCAGGTACTGGACGTCAGCATCGGCCGCGGCCCGTCAACCGGCCCATGCGCATCCGCTGCTGGGCCAGCACGTCGAGATGCCGACCGGTGATCACGTGTGGCAGGGCGATGTCGGCACCGACGCCGTCCCGTACATGGTGGATCACATCGTGCACGGCCAGGCCGTGATGCCGGCCACCGGTTTCGCGGAGATCGCGCTGGCCGCCGGCTGCGAGGCCCTCGGCCTGCCGGCCGAGCGGGTGGCCGTCAACCGTGTCGAGGTCGAGCAGATGCTCCGCCTCGACGGGTCGACCCCGGTCACCACCCAGCTGCTCGGCGCCGACGGCGAGAAGCGCGTCGAGATCCATTCCCGCGGCACGGACGGCAACTGGCGTCGGCACGCGGTGGCAACGATCGAAGCGACCGCGCCGGCCACCCCGCCGGCCCGGCTCCAAGCGGCCAGTTCCGCGGACGGCACGGTCGTCGCGCCGGCGGATCTGTATGCCGGTCTGCGCCGCACCGGGCTGCACCACGCCCAGGCATTCGCGGCGCTGACCCGTATCGTCCGGCTGCCCGGTGGTGTCTCCGAGGTCGAGATCGTGTTGCCCGACGAGGCCACTGCGCACCGCAGTTACCGCATCCACCCGGTCATGTTCGACGCGGCGCTGCAGGCGCTGGCCGCCGCCATCCCGGACGAAATGCTGGCCGGCTCCAGCGAATCCACCTACCTGCCGATCTCGTTCGAGGCCATCCGGGTATTCGGCGACGTCGGGCGCCGCGCGAAGGCGCGGGCCGAGCTGAACACCGTCGACCCCGACGCCGCCGGCCTGCAGGGCCGGGTGCTGGTCACCGACGACGCCGGCAATCCCACCGCCGAGATCACCGGCATCTACATGCAGCGGGTGCAGCGCCGCACCGTGCCATTGCCGTTGTCGCAGAAGGTCTTCGATACCAGCTGGGTCGAGTCTCCCGCCCAGCCGGCGGCCGAATCGCCGACCGGCAGCTGGCTGGTGCTGACCGACGGTGCCGACACCGAAGGGCCCGCGGCCGATTTCATCAGCCGATTCGGTTCTGCGACACGGCGGTTGATCACCGCGGACATCTCGAAGGAGTCCGAGGTGCTGACGGCTTTCGCCAGCACGGCCGATGATCCCGCGCTGCCGCCCGCCGGCGTGATCGTGTTCGCCGGCAGTCGGTCGTTCGACGGCACGGCGGCCGGTGACGCGCTGACCCGCGGACGCGAATTGGCCTGGTCGATCTCGGCCACGGTCCGTGCGATCATCGGCGGCTGGCACGGCAAGCCGCCGCGGCTGTGGGCGGTCTCGCGAAACGGCCTCGCGGTCAACGGTTCCGAGGGTGGCGATCCGGCGATCGGCGGACTGAAGGGCCTGATCCGGACGCTGGCCTACGAGCACCCGGATCTGCACACCACGCTCGTCGACATTGACGGCGCCGCCGCGGATGTTCTCGCGCCGGTGATCACCGAACTCGAATCGGTCAGCAACGACGACATCATCGCGTGGCGCGACGGAACCCGGTTCGCCGAACGACTCGGGCGGGCGAACCTCGACGCCGCCAAGGATCCGGTGGTCCGGCCCGACGGCTCTTATGTCGTCACCGGCGGTCTGAGTGGTATCGGTCTGCTGGTGACCCGTTGGCTGGTCGAGCACGGCGCCGGCCGCATCATCCTCAACGCGCGTTCGCAGCCGTCCGAGGAGGCCCAGGCGATCCTGGCCGAACTCGGCGAGAATGCGCAGATCGCCGTCGTCAACGGTGACATCGCCGACGCGGGGGTGGCCGACCGGTTGGTGGCCGCCGCCGAGGAGACCGGCCTGACGCTGCGCGGTGTCGTGCACAGCGCCGCGGTGCTCGACGACCAGATTGTCGCCGCACTGAGCCGCGACAGCCTGGAAAAGGTGTGGGCGCCCAAGGCAATCGGTGCCCTGCGACTCAACGAGGCCACCGCGGGCAAGGAGCTCGACTGGTGGATCGGGTTCTCGTCGACCTCCTCGCTGTTGGGGTCGCCCGGGCAGGCCGCCTATGCCGCGGCCAGCTCCTGGCTGGACGGCCTGGTCGACTGGCGCCGGGCCAACGGCCTCTCGGCCATCACCATCAACTGGGGTCAGTGGTCGGATATCGGTCTCGCGCGTGAACTGACCTTCAGCGCGCTGGATCCCATCAATCCGGCGGAAGGCATGGAGGCCTTCACCGCGATCGTGGCCAACGACCTCTCACGGGTCGGTGTGGCGCGCTTGCGGCTGGACCGCGCGGCAGCGGCATTCCCGGAGATCCAGCAGATCGGGTTCTTCTCGGTCCTGGCCGAGGAACTTGACGTCGACGCGGCCGACGACGACTGGGCCGGCCCGGAGGCGCTGCGGGAGATGGACCCCGCCGAGGCGAACCGAATCGTCACGGCGCGGTTGGCGCAACGGATCCTGGCGATCATGGGCCACGCCAAGGGCAGCACGCTGGCCACCAATCAGCCGCTGACCGAATTGGGGCTGGATTCACTGATGGCCGTGCGGATCCGCAACACGGTCCGCGCCGACTTCGGC
>JAKIXW010000104.1 GCA_022708865.1 Acidobacteriota bacterium | reverse complement strand
AAGAAACCGCTCCCGACACCGAGGCCGATCCCGCGGTCGATCTCGAGGTCGACGCGGACTCCGCGGTGACGGAGGACGGCTCGGAGGCCACGGAGATCACCGACTCGGAAGCGGAGGTCACCGAAGCCGAGACGGAAGCCGAAGCCGACGAAGCCGAAGCGATCGCCGAGCCCCGGTCGCGACGGGGACTCGTCCCCCGTCTCCTCGTAGCCGCCGTGCTGGTCGCGGCGCTCGCGGCTTCGGGTTTCCTCGGCTGGAAACTCTGGCAGCAGGATCAGGTGACCCGCGCCGGTGAGCAGGCCCGGCAGGCCGCCGTCGCGTATGCCCAGGTGCTGACCAGCATCGACTCGAACAAGGTCGACGACAACTTCGCGCAGGTGCTCGACGGCGCCACCGGCGAGTTCAAGGACATGTACAGCCAGTCCAGCATGCAGTTGCGCCAGCTGCTGATCGACAACAAGGCCACCGCGCACGGCGTCGTGCTCGAGTCGGCGGTGCAGTCGGCCACCAAGAACAAGGTTGTCGTGCTGCTGTTCGTCGATCAGTCGGTGGCGAACACCAACGTGCCCGATCCGCGCATCGACCGCAGCCGGATCAAGATGACCATGGAGTACGTCGACGGCCGTTGGCGCGCGAGCAAGGTCGACCTGCCCTGACGTATCGGAGACCGTGACCCATCGGAGAAGGCCCATGAAACTCAGCGCACTCGCCGGCACCGCCCTGACCCTGGCCGCGCTGGCATGGTCGGTCCCAGCACCCGGGAACATCGCCACGGCCACGGCGTCGGTGCCGGACTTCTGCGCCGAGATCGGCGGAAACTGGGACGGCGCGAACTGCGTTGCCACGGTGGAGTCCGAGCGCAAAGCGACCCGCACCATCACGATGGCACTGCCGGACGGCCTGATCGACAACCCGACCATCAATGACTATCTGCGCACCCTGATGAACAACTGGAAGACCGCCGCCGTCCACATGGCCGCCGACAGTTTCGCCGAGGAGCATTTCGAGGTCTTCAACCACGGCGGCACCATGACAGCCGCCTTCCACGAGGTGTACTCGGCCACCTACGGCACCGACGCCGGCACCCACCCGAATGCACCGGTACTCAACAACGCCTACCGCACGTTCACATTCGGTGGCGGCCGGCAGTTGCAGCTGGCCGATCTGCTGCGGCCCGGGACCGATATCGGCGCCATCTCGTCGCTGGGCGCCGAGTACATCCAGCAGGCACTGGACCAGGCGCCCCCCGCGCATCAGGCCAACACCTACCCGTTCATGCTCGACCGGTGGACGCCGGACAAGGTCTACTCCGGCGGCTACAAGGCGTGGGCGCTCACCCCGGACGAGCTGATCCTCTACATGCCGGATTACCCTGTGGGACATGATGTTCCGATCGACTACACGATCGGTCGCATGCAGTGGTACATGGACGGCGGCACCGTGCAGGCGCACATCCCGCTGAGCGCGCTGAGTTCGATCCTGCGACCGGAGTACGGCGGCGCCGGCTGACGAAATCGCGCATGACGGCTGCGCAACGCACGCTCACCCGCTAGCGTTTCTTCCTGCTACCGGCGCCTCGTCCTGACGGTGGCACGGACGGCTGAAAGGCACGCACATGGCGTCTGATCCACCCGCCACCGCTCACCTCGGGCGCTCGCTCGGACTGTGGGCGATCGTCGGCCTCGGTCTGGGCTACATGACGCCGATGACGGTATTCGACACCTTCGGGATCGTCTCCGGCGAGACCGACGCGGTGGTTCCGCTGGCCTACATCGTCGCACTGGTCGCCATGGTGTTCACCGCCATCAGCTACGGCCGCATGACGCGGGTCTTCCCGTCGGCGGGCTCGGCCTACACCTACGCCTCCGAGGTGATCCACCCCAACATCGGCTTCCTGGTCGGATGGTCGTCGCTGCTGGACTATCTGCTGCTGCCGATGGTCAACGCGGTGATCGCGCGGATCTACTTCGAGTCGTTCTTCCCCGACTCGCCGTCGTGGTACTTCGTGCTCGGCTACGTCGCGATCATCACCGCGCTCAACGCGTGGAGCATCAAGGGCACGTCCAACATCAACGGCATCCTCGTCGTCTTCCAGGTGGTCCTGATCGCCGTTTTCGTCGTGCTGGCCTGGGTCTCGATCAACAACGGCCTGGGCCAGGGCACCATCTTCACCCTCGAACCGCTCTACCACGAGGGCGTTCAGATGGGCGCCGTGATCGCCGGCGCCACCGTGGTGTGCTTCTCGTTCATCGGTTTCGACGCGATCACGATGTACAGCGAGGAGGCCAAGACACCCAGCACGGTCCCGAAGGCGATCGTGCTGGCGCTGATGATCGGCGGCGCGATCTTCTTCCTCGGCGCCTGGTTCGCCCAGGCCGCCTTTCCCACCCTGGACGGCTTCGAGGTCACCGATGACACGCTGCCCGAACTCGCCCTGAAGGTCGGCGGGCAGCTCTTCAAGATCCTGTTCGTCTCGGCCGCGCTGGCCGCCATGGTTGCCTCCAGCCTGGCCTCGCACGCGAGCGTGTCCCGGATGATCTATGTGATGGCACGCAACGGCACCGGCCGGATTCCGCGCTTCCTGTCCTATATCCACCCGAAGTTCCTGACGCCGCTGCATGCGGTGTTGATCGTCGGTGTGGTGTCGCTGCTGGCGGTGCGGTTCACGCTCGAATTCGTGTCGGCGATGATCAACTTCGGTGCGCTGATCGCGTTCACCGTGGTCAACCTGACGGTGTTGCTGTACTACGCGGTGCGCCTCAAGCAACGAAACACCCCTGTCGAGATCGTGATCAACATCGTGCTGCCGATCATCGGCATGTGCCTGACCGCGGTGCTGTGGATCAACCTGCACCGCGACGCGTTGGTCTACGGCGCGATCTGGTTCGTTGTCGGCCTGACCCTGCTGGTGTACGTCACCCGAGGACTGCGCAGGCCGCTCACCATGAAGATCGAGGAGGAAACGCTGGCCGAGGAGGGCACGCCCATTCCACACATCGAACACGCTCGGCACGTCGAACATGACAAGGCCGGTGAGCACTGATGAAGCTGGTGGTCGGGTATCTCGCCACGCCCGGTGGTGCGGATGCGGTTGCGTTGGGGGTACGGCTGGCCCGAACGCTGGGAGCGGAGCTGGAGCTGCGCCTGGTCGTGGAGGCCGACGACGTCACGACTCGCCGGGTGACGGAGGAGAAGTTCCACGACATCCTGGCCGATCAGACCCGGGTCTGGCTCGACGAGGCCCTGAAGCTGGTGCCCGAGGACGTCACGGCCCACGCCGAGGTCGTGGTCGCCGAATCGGTGACCGAGGCGCTCAGCGCAGAAGCGGTGCGCCTGGACGCCCTGGCCATCGTGGTGGGCGGGTCCGGTGGCGGCCTGATCGGCCGGTACTGGCTGGGTTCCGATGTCGACCATCTGCTGCATTTCGCCCCGGTGCCGGTCGCAGTGGCTCCGCGCGGCGCCCGTCACAGTGACGTCGCACGCGTCCGCACGGTCACGTGCGCCATCGGCTCGCGTCCCGGGGCCAAGCTGTTGCTCGACACCGCGGCGCGGTTGAGCGCGGCCGCGGGTGTTCCACTACGGCTCGTCTCGTTGGTCGCGCTCGACGCCCACCAAGGTTCGGACGTCGAGATCGCGCGCGAAAAGGCCGGGGAGGCAATCGAATCCGCGAAGGCATCGCTTCCGTCGGACCTGCAGGTCACCACCGAAGTGGTCGAGGGCGCCAGCGTCGAGGAGGCGGTCGAGAAGCTCACCTGGCGCGACGGCGACCTGCTGATGCTCGGGTCCAGCCGACTGGCCCCACCGCGGCGTCTGTTCATCGGTTCCACGGCCGCCAGGATCCTGCGGGTGTTGGACGTACCCATCGTGGTCACCCCGCGGGGCGACGACTAGGGGCGCGGGCTACTCCGCCGGTTCGGCGTACTGCTTGCGCAGTTCGGTCTTGAGCACCTTGCCGGCCGGGTTGCGCGGCAGTGCCTCGACGATCTCTAGCGCCTTCGGGTGCTTGTACCGGGCCAGCCGTTCGTTGAGGAACGCGTCGAGGTCCTCGATCCGCAGCTGATCCGACGAAATCGCAACGATGGCAACGGGAATCTCGCCCCACTTCTCGTCGGAGCGGCCGATGACGGCGGCCTCGACGATCTCCGGGTGCGCCGCCAGCGCGTTCTCCACCTCGGCGCAGTAGATGTTCTCTCCGCCGGAGATGATCATGTCCTTCTTGCGGTCGACGACCCAGATGTATCCCTCGTCGTCCATCTTGACCAGGTCACCGGAATGGAACCAGCCACCGGCGAACGCCTCCGCGGTGGCGGTCGGGTTGTTCCAGTAGCCGGCCATCAATGTCGGTGCGCGATAGACGATCTCGCCGATCTCGCCGATCGGTACATCGTTCATGTCCTCGTCGACGACCCGCGCCGAGACCGTCGGGATCACCCGGCCGACCGAGCCGAGCTTGCGCAGTGCGTCGTCGCCGAGCAGCATGCACGTCACCGGCGACATCTCGGTCTGCCCGAACGCCGCCAGGATCTTGCTGCCCGGGAACGTCTCGGCCATGGTGCGCAACAGGGTGTCCGACGCGGGGGCCGCACCCCAGGAGATGACCCGGAGCTTCAGCGCGCGCGGCTGGGCCTGTTGGACCGCGCAGACGGCCTGCCACTGCGCGGGCACCAGGAAGATGCCGGTCACGTTCTCGGCCTCGAGCACGTCCAGCAGGGCGCCGGGGTCGAAGGCGCCGAGCGGGTGGATCACCGTCGGGATGCCCAGCGTCAGACCGACCAGCAGGTTGCCGATACCGGCGATGTGGAACAGCGGGACGCCGATGAACCCGACGTCGTTGTTCAGGTCGGCGCCGTTGGTGTACAGCATCGTCATCGTCTGGCCGGTCATGTTCGTGTGCGTGAGCACCGCGCCCTTGGGCCGGCCCGTGGTGCCCGAGGTGTACATGATCAGCGCGGGGCTGTCGTTGGGAACATCAACGACGTCGCTGGATTCGCCCTCCTCGGCGAGCAGGTCCTCGTAGCCCACCACGCCGTCCTCGGTGGGGCCGCCGGCCACCACGACGGTCTCCAGCAGCGGCGCGATCTCGCGGACGGCGGCGGCCACCCCGGCCAGCACCGGTTCGGTGATCACGACCCGCGACTCACAGTCCTCCACCAGGAACGCCAGTTCCGGCGGGGTGAGGCGGAAGTTCACCGGCACCGCGATGGCACCCAGCCGGTTGGCGGCCAGGAAGGACTCGACGAACTCGGTCCGGTTGAGCATCAGGATCATCACCCGGTCACCGACGCCGATGCCACGGCGGGCCAACGCGTCGGCCAGCGCGGTGACCCGACGGTCCAGTTCGCCCCAGGTGACCGTGCTGCCCTGATAGCGCAGGGCCGGGGTGTCGGGCTGCATCAGCGCGTGCCGGGTCAACTGGTTCACCCAGTTCTGCCGTCGGGCCAGGTACGGCTGCGTGAGGGGCGCGTCAGTGGTGCTGGGCTGTCCGGTCAACGATCGGGTCCTTACTCGTTCCGGGATGTCCGGGAGAACTGGCGGGGTAAACTGCAAAGATCTTACATTTGATCAAATATGGTGGGCAATGGACAACTCCACCCTCGGAAGGAGTGCCGTGAACGCACCGGTCGATGCCAGGCGCCCCCGGCGGACCGGCCTACGGCGTGCACAGCTGTCGGACGAGGTGGCCACCCATCTGCGCGCGGCGATCATGACCGGGGCGCTGCGTGCGGGCACCTTCATCCGCCTCGACGAGACCGCCGCCCAGTTGGGTGTCAGCATCACCCCGGTTCGCGAAGCGCTCCTCAAACTCCGCGGCGAGGGCATGGTCGAGTTGGAGCCGCATCGGGGACACCGCGTGGTGCCGTTGACACGCACCGACATCGAGGACATCTTCTGGCTGCAGAGCACCATCACCAAGGAACTCACGGTGACGGCGGCCCGCAATGCGTCCGAGGCCGACCTCGCTGAGCTGAGCACCCTCAACGACGAGTTGGCCGCGGCCGTCGACCGCGGCGAGCCCGACGCCGTCGTCGCGGCGGAGTTCGCGTTCCACCGTGCGCTCAACCGGCTGGCCGGCCGCGTGAAACTGGCGTGGTTCCTGCTGCATGCCGCGCGGTACATGCCGACCCTGATCTACGCCAACGACCCGGACTGGGGTCACAACGCCGTCGAGCACCACACGAAGCTGATCGCCGCGATGCGGGTGCAGGACACGGATGCCGTCGTCGCGCTCACCGAGTGGCAGTTCACCGACGGCGCCCGTCAACTCACCGAAACGCTCGAGCGCACCGGAATGTGGGACACCTGACCGGTCAGGCGGTCAGCGTCTCGGCGCGGGTCTTCAGATTGTTGGCCAGGTGGTCCAGCGCGTCGTTCGCGATCTTCTTGATCATGATGGCCGGCACCGGCAGGCTCACCTCGACGTCCATGTCAACGGTCAGCAGCGAGCTGCCCGGGCCCATGCCCACCACCGAGAACAGCTGATGCTGCTTGGTGAAGAGCTCCCCCTGTTGCATGACGGTCTGGATCTGGTTGGGCGCCGGGTAGTACACCGCCTGGATGAAGGTGCCCTGATTTCCCTGGATCTCGGTATCCAGCCGGAGTTGGCTGGGACGACCGTCGTCATAGCGATGCAGGATCCAGCAGCCCTTCACCTCTTCGTTCCACTGCGGGTAGGCCTCGAAGTCGGCGACGATCGACAGGATCGTCGCCTCGTCGCGGTTCACCTCGACGGTCTTGCTCACGATCGGCATGTACCGGAGCCTATCGCCGGGTTCGTCACCGAGCCGAAGCGGACTTCGTCGGCAGCGGCCACTCGGCGCGGACCGCCTCGTCGCGCACCAGCCCGCGCAACAGCGCCGTGCTGAACTCGACAGCGATCTCCTCGGCCGAGCGCCGGCCGTCCGGGCGCAGCCACCGGTAGGCCCCCAGCGTCATGCCGATGTATCCCAGGGCGAGGACGTGGGAGTCGCACGGGTAGAACTCGCCGCTGGCGATGCCGCGGTCGATCAGCCCGTGCACGTGCTCGTAGACCTGGGTCTCCTTCTCCCGGACCTCGGCAACCTGCTCCTCGGTGAACCACTCGGCGATGTAGGGCTGCTCCTGGAAGTAGACGGCCGCACCCTCCACGTTCGCCGCGGTCTGCTTCAGCAGCCGGACGGTGTACTGGTACAGCGCCTCGCTGGCGGTCCAGGTCGGATCGTCGTGGACGGCGGCCAGGGTACGTTCGGCGGCCTGCTGGTAGATATCGAAGAGGATCAGCGACTTGCTGGCGTAATAGTGGTAGACCGTGGCCTTGTTGAGCCCGATGACGTCGGCGACGTCGTCCATGCGGGTGCCGTGGTAGCCGCGCGCGGCGAACAGCTTGGTGGCCACGGCCAGCAGTTCTTCGCGGCGGGACAGCCCATTATCTGACGCCATGCTTCACTCTCTGTACTACGCGGTCGGTCCACGACCAACCAAGCCGACCAATCAACTAGTTGGCTAGTTTAGGCAATAAGAGTTGTGGTGTTGCCAACTGGTCGTCGCCGCTAGACTCCGGGCATGGATCCGAACCCGGACTACGACGCCAGCGACGAGATCGAATACTTCTTCTCATGGCTGCCGTGGGCCCTGCGCGGTAACTACCCGCCGCCGGCCTACCCGCCCGTCTGAGCACAGTGCGCTCCCCCACGTCATGTTGAATCACCGACATGGATGGGGTGCTGGTCCGGGAGGAACACGCGCTGCCGGGTGCAGCGGAGTTCCTGCAGCGCCTGGCCGACAAGCGCCGCACGGACGCCGACGTGGTGGACCTGGTCTGAAAACGGCGATACCGGCTGCACCCGAAATGGACTATGCCGCAGCCGCTTTCACCGCACGCCCACCTCGGCACACAGATCCGAGTTTTCCAGCGAACGTCGGCGCTGCGCGTGACGAACACGGTGGTGCGACCGGACTCCGCCCAACGCATCTCAGCGCGCAACGCCCTGTAACCGGGATAGCCGTCGACCAGCGGGCGGGCGATAGCTCGAATCGCCAGGATTTTTCGCGGTGCGACAGATCCCGAAATCCGGGGACCGGGAGCCGTCAGTGGATCAGGACGAAAGGTCCGCCTCTGCCGCGGCCGGTGGGGTGACCGGGTTCGGGGCGGGGATTGCCGGGCCGACCGGGCCGTGGAGCATGTCCAAACCGTCGGCGCCGAGGTAGACATTCCAGCCGGGAGTGTCGACGCCCACCGCCGTCGTCCCGTGATAGATCAGCGACCCGTCCGGGTTGATGGTCAGGAACGCGGGGTCCATCCCGGGAACCAGCACGGCAGCGGCCACACCGGCCGGCGCCGCGGTGGTCCCCTCGCCGGGAGCATGCGTCGTACCGGACGGGACCGGCTCGGCGGCTGGCGGCGGTGCAGCGACCCCGTCCGGGGCGGCGTCGGAGGGCATCTCCGCGGGCAGTAGCTCCTGGGGCGGCTGGACCGGCGCGTCCGCACCGACCGTCGAGCTCTGGTCGGGGGCGGGCACCGGCGCGCTGCCCTCGTCGTCGGCCCACGCCACCCCGATCAGGTGGGGCGGCGCGGCCACTGGTCCCAGGACCAGCATTCCTGCGCAGGTCACATACATGGCGGTGGCTTTCGCACGCTGAATGTTCATCGCCGATCTTTCTCCCGACCCACTCCGGATAACCCCCGGGCAACCTAACAGTCACCGACATCAGGCAGTCAAGAGGCTGCTGAGCCATTGCTCAGCAGGACGGCGACCCAGCGGTCGGCCATGCTGGCCTCTTACACTGTCAACTTCCAACCACTTTCGGTCAGGCATCCGCGTGTTATCCGACTGAAGGCTGAACCGACCAGAACGGACCGATTTCCATGCTCATCGGGATACCGCGTGAGTCCCTGCCCGGGGAAACCCGGGTCGCCGCCACCCCGCAGACCGTCGGCCAGTTGATCAAGCTGGGGTATTCGGTCGTTGTCGAGTCGGGTGCGGGTACAGCCTCCAGTTTCGCCGATACCGCGTTCCTCGAAGCCGGTGCCAGTGTCGGCTCTGCCGACGAGGCGCTGCACGCCGACGTCGTCCTGAAGGTGAACGCACCCGACACCGCGGAGATCGCCGCGTTGCGGGACGGCGCCACGCTCATCAGCCTGATCTCCCCTGCCCTGCATCCGGACCTGGTCGCCGAGCTGGCTACCAGGCCGATCACCGTGCTGGCCATGGACGCCGTCCCGCGGATCTCGCGGGCGCAGTCACTGGACGTGTTGTCGTCGATGGCCAACATCGCCGGTTACCGGGCCGTCATCGAGGCCGCGAACAAGTTCGGCCGGTTCTTCACCGGGCAGGTCACCGCAGCGGGCAAGGTGCCCCCGGCGAAGGTACTGGTCGTCGGCGCGGGCGTCGCGGGCCTGGCCGCCGTCGGCGCGGCCGGCAGCCTGGGCGCGATCGTGCGGGCCACCGACCCGCGTCCCGAGGTCGCCGACCAGGTCGCCTCCCTGGGTGGCGAATACCTGGCAGTGGACCCCGAGCAGGCCGAGATCTCGGCCACCGGCTACGCCAGAGAAATGGGCGACGACTACAAGGCCCGTGAGGCGGCGCTGTACGCCGAGCAGGCCAAGGATGTCGACATCATCATCACCACCGCCCTGATCCCGGGTAAGCCCGCTCCGCGCATCATCACCGCCGACATGGTCGCCTCGATGAAGTCGGGCAGCGTGATCGTCGACATGGCCGCGGCCAACGGCGGCAACGTCGAGGGCACCGTGAAGGACCAGGTGATCGTCACCGACAACGGAGTGACCATCCTCGGCTACACCGACCTGGCTGGCCGGCTGCCGGCCCAGGCATCCCAGCTGTACGGGACCAACCTGGTCAACCTGCTCAAGCTACTCACCCCGGAGAAGGACGGCGCACTCACGCTGGACTGGGACGACGTGGTGCAGCGCTCGGTGACCGTGGTGCGCGACGGCGAGGTCACCTGGCCACCGCCGCCGGTCCAGGTCTCCGCCGCGCCCGCCGTCGCGGCCAGCGCGGCCGCACCGATCGTCAAGGCCGAGAAGACTCCCATGAGCACCGGACGTCGGCTGGGCCTGACGTTCACCGTGGCAGCCGTTCTGTTCGCGCTGATCGCCCTGTCCCCGGGGGCACTGCAGGCCCACCTGACCGTGTTCGCGCTGGCGATCGTCATCGGGTACTACGTGATCGGCAATGTGCACCACGCGTTGCACACGCCGTTGATGTCGGTCACCAACGCCATCTCCGGAATCATCGTCGTCGGTGCGCTGCTGCAGGTCGGCCACGGCAATCTGGCCATCACCGTGCTGGCCACCGCAGCCATCCTGCTGGCCAGCATCAACGTGTTCGGCGGCTTCGCGGTCACGCGGCGGATGCTCTCGATGTTCTCGCGAAGCTAAGGACAGGACCACCATGTTCACCATCGAAAACGCTGCCACCGCGGCCTACGTCGTCGCCGCGCTGCTGTTCATCCTTGCGCTGGCCGGGCTGTCCAAGCATGAAACCTCGCGCGCCGGAAACACTTTCGGCATCGCCGGGATGGCGGTCGCGCTGATCGCCACCATCGCGCTGGCGGTCACCCGGCACATCTCCCCGCTGGGCGCCGCGCTGCTGGCTGGCGCCATGGCCGTCGGCGCTGCCATCGGGCTGTGGCGGGCCAAGGTCGTCGAGATGACCGGCATGCCGGAGCTCATCGCGCTGCTGCATTCTTTTGTGGGCCTGGCCGCCGTGCTGGTCGGCTGGAATGGCTACCTACACGTCGAGGCGGACGCCGCCGGCGCCGAGGCCGCCAAACTCGCCGGCGAGGGCATGCTCGGCATCCACTCCGCCGAAGTCGTCATCGGTGTGTTCATCGGCGCGGTCACCTTCACCGGCTCCATCGTCGCCAACCTCAAGCTCTCGGCCCGGATCAAGTCCGCTCCGATGATGCTGCCCGGTAAGAACGTCCTCAACGTGGGCGCATTGGTGGCCTTCGTCGCGCTGACGGTGTGGTTCGTGATCGACCCGCAGCTGTGGCTGCTGGTCGTCGTCACCGTGCTGGCGCTGCTGCTGGGGTGGCACCTGGTGGCCTCCATCGGCGGCGGCGATATGCCCGTGGTGGTGTCGATGCTCAACAGCTACTCGGGCTGGGCCGCGGCGGCGTCCGGGTTCCTGCTCGACAACAACCTGCTGATCGTCACCGGCGCCCTGGTGGGCTCCTCGGGTGCCTACCTGTCCTACATCATGTGCCGCGCGATGAACCGGTCGTTCATCTCCGTGATCGCCGGCGGCTTTGGGATGGAAAGCTCAGGGGCCGGGTCCGATGTGGACTACGGCGAACACCGGGAGATCACCGCCGAGGGCGCGGCCGAACTACTCGAATCGGCGCACTCGGTGATCATCACCCCCGGCTACGGCATGGCCGTCGCCCAGGCCCAGTACGGCGTCGCCGACCTCACCCGCCGGTTGCGCGAGCGCGGCGTGAACGTGCGCTTCGGTATCCACCCCGTCGCCGGTCGCCTGCCCGGCCATATGAACGTCCTGCTGGCCGAGGCCAAGGTGCCCTACGACATCGTCCTCGAGATGGACGAGATCAACGATGACTTCGATGACACCGACGTCGTCCTGGTCATCGGCGCCAACGACACCGTCAACCCCGCCGCCGCCGAGGACCCCACCAGCCCCATCGCCGGGATGCCCGTGCTCACGGTGTGGAACGCCCGCAACGTCATCGTGTTCAAGCGCTCCATGGCCTCCGGCTACGCCGGCGTCCAGAACCCGCTGTTCTTCCGCGAGAACACCCAGATGCTCTTCGGCGACGCCAAGGACCGCGTCGACGCCATCAACGCCGCGCTGTCGGTGGGTCAGCACGTCTAGCCGGCACCGACCCAGTACACGACGGTGAAAATCCTCCCCACGCCGCAAACGACGATCACCGATGCCGAGGTGGCCGACGGGTTGCGGCGTGCGGTATCGATCATCAACCCGTTGCTGGATGTGTTGTGGGATACCGACCCCGTCGGGCTCAAACGCCGCACCCCCGACTTCGACGGCGGGCCCCTCGACAAGGTCGCCGACGGCGTGGCCTGGGCGCTCAACGCCGCGGACGTGCCCGGCACCCGGTCCTGGGACAACCTCGATGCCGACGCCCGGATCCGGTGGTGGGTGTGGCGCGTGGGTGCGCTGAACACCGTGGCGGTCGCCGTGCCCGGTGCGTTCGGCGTCCTCACCCGATTCTTGCCGGTGCAAGAGGTGCTGGGATTCGTCAACCAGGCGCTCGTGCTGTGCGCGGTGGCGCGTGAACTGGGGGTGACGGATCCGAACGTGCAGGCGCGAATGCTGGCCGAGGTGCTGTGTCATCGCGACGTGCCCATCGCGGCAGCGGACACCTACCAGACAGCGGAGCCGATCGCCCGCTCGCCGTTGGGCATCCTGAAGGCGCTCTGGCGCCTTGCCGGCCTGTTCGACGCCATCGGCGACGAACTCGCCAAGCGCCCGCATCCGACGACGATCTTCCGCTACCTGACGATGGTGCCGGGGATCGGCGCCCTCGTGACGTATGTCGGGGAGGAACGTGCGCTCGCCCGGGCGGCCAGTGACGCCCGCCGGT
>JAKIXW010000103.1:7333-12776 GCA_022708865.1 Acidobacteriota bacterium | reverse complement strand
CGTGTTCGTCCAGGGCATCGGGATCGCCGGAGCGGACCTACTGTCCGACCAGACCGCCGAGGGCGTGCACACGGTGATGGGCGGAGGCGTGCTGGGCGCGGTGGCGCTGCTGGCCATTGCGTTGGCCTCGGCCGGATCCAGCGCGATGAACGACTACAGCGGATCGCTGGCGCTGCAGACCCTCGGCGTGCGGGTGCGCCGGCCGGTGTCCGCGGTGGTGGTCACGGTGTTGGCGTTCGTGTTGATCATGTGGCTGCATGCCGGTGACGCCGGCACCCGGATCACCCGGTTCACCGATGTGTTGCTGCTGGTGGGCTATTGGATCCCGGCGTTCGTCGCGATCGTGGTCGTGGACCGCCGGGCCGGATGGCGTCGCCGCCGTCGTGGCGTTCGTCCTCGCGTACGGCGCGGCCGTACCGTTCATGAACACCTCGCTGATCCAGGGCCCGGTGGCCCGGGCCTGGCACGGCGCCGACATCGCGTACTTCGTGAACTTCGCGGTCGCGCTGGCCCTGTACGGCAGCTGGCGCGTTATTTCCTTGCGGCGGAAAGCATCTCGTCGATAGCGACGAACTTCACCCGGGGGCTTTCCGAGCCGGCGCCGCGGTCGCGCTCGGCCGCATCGATGCCGCGCCGCCAGCCCGACCACTCGACGGGTGCTGGCCCGCGGTCGGCGAGCAGTGCCCGCAACTGGTCGCGGTCGCCGGTGTTCGCGTCGTCTCCGCCGAGCACCCCTGCGTCGAAGTCGTCGAACAGGTGGTCCACCGTCTCCTCGGCGCAGGTCCGGTTGGTGCCGATGACTCCGCGGGGCCCGCGCTTGATCCAGCCGGTGACGTAGACGCCGGGTACCGGCCGATTCGCCGCGTCGAGCACCCGGCCGTCCGCGTTGGGCACGATCCCGGCAGCCTGATCGAATTCGAGGTCACCCAGCGGGGCGCCACGATCGCGACATCGCGAATATTGCTGTGCGCCAACGCATCCAGCGCATGCTGGGCGATATCGGTCCGGGCCAGCTCGGCCGCAGGCATCGATCACCGCGTGATGGTGCGTCCTTGCAGCAGTTCTGCGTGATCCCGTAGGCCATGACGGTTCTTCCTCCGGCAATACTGGACAACAGTCTAGAATTAGAAGTGGTCGGTCGCTCGGCCTCAACCCGGCGAGCGTGCGCAAAAGTCCGCTGGTGGCGGCGTGTCGGTGTACCGACACGCACGCTCGTGGAGAAGGTTACAGCTGCAGGGCGATGAGTTTGGTGGCGAGGCGTTCGACGTAGCCGGCGATGTCGGCGGGGGATTTGTCGGGCAGGCCGAAGAGGACTTCGGTGACGCCGAGGCTTTTCCAGTGGGCCAGTTTGTCGGGGTCGGGTTTGAAGTCCAGGGCGACGATGGTGGGGGTGCCGTCGCGGTCGGCGCCCGCCCAGGTGTCGTGCAGGAGTTTGACGGAGTCGTCGATGACGAAGTCGCGGGGGGTGGTGATCCAGCCGTCGGCCGATCGGGCGATCCACCTGAAGTTCTTCTCGGTGCCGGCGGCGCCGACGAGCACCGGGATGTGGGATTGGATGGGTTTGGGCCAGGCCCACGACGGGCCGAAGTCGACGAATTCGCCGTGGTATTCGGCTTCTTCCTGGGTCCACAAGGTGTTCATGGCTTCGAGGTATTCGCGCAGCATGGTGCGTCGTCGGGCCGGGGGCACGTTGTGGTCGGCCAGTTCGTCGGTGTTCCAGCCGTAGCCGACGCCGAGGGTGACCCGTCCGCCGGAGAGGTGATCGAGGGTGGCGATGGATTTGGCCAGGGTGATGGGGTCGTGTTCGACGGGGATGGCCACGGCGGTGGACAGCCGCACGCGGGTGGTGACCGCGCAGGCGGTGCCCAGGGCGACCCAGGGGTCCAGGGTGCGCATGTAGCGGTCGTCGGGCAGGGTGTCGTCGCCGGTGGTGGGGTGGGCGGCGTCGCGGCGGGTGGGGATGTGGGTGTGTTCGGGGACGTAGAAGGTGGCAAAACCGTGGTCATCGGCCAGTTTGGCCGCCGCGGCCGGGGTGATCCCGCGATCACTGGTGAACAGCACGAGTCCGAAATCCATGTGGATGTACCAACTTTCGATAGAAGTGCCGGGTCAGGAGATGGAGGCGCCGAGGATCAGATCGACGGAGTCATCCAGTTGTTTCGAAATCTGTTCGTAGGTGAGGAATCTCGCGCTCATGAGCGCACCGGCGAAGGTCAGCCCGAGGGTGTGCTGGACCGATGGGCGCAGACCTCGACCGAGCGCGCTGCGCAGCCGACGGGCGACCTCCCCGACGAATTCCGTGCGTACGGCCTCCACCGCCGATTCGTCGGCGAGCATGGCGGTGGCACACGCGGCGGCAAGTTCGGGTTCCTCGGCGGTGGCCAGCAGCATCCCGCGCAGCGCCGCCTTCACCCGGGCTCGCGGGTTGTCGGTGCTGAATGATTGCGGCGCAACGGTTTTCAGCGTCTCCAGGTACAGTTTCGCGACCAGCGCGTTCTTCGAGGGGAAGTAGGTGTATGCGCTCGCGGGGGACACCCCGGCGCGCGCGGCCACCGAGCGCATGGTGATCGCGGAGAAGGACGCGACCCTCAGTTCGGCGGCGCCGGCGTCGAGCAGCTTGCGGATCGTCTGGGCGGGCCGCCGGTCCGGCCGCCGCGGCGCGGCCGCAACCGTCTCCACAGATCTGGACATCTGTCCAGTATAGCGTGGATCGTGGCAGAACCGGTCAGGTGGCCAGGGGAGAGGGTGGTCCGGGTTTGGCCCCGGCCGCGTCACGGCGCCGGGCCGCCATCCCGGCCAGCGCCTCGAACGCCACCCGGTGCGCGGCGTTGACGGTCAGCTCGGCGTGGTCGTAGGCGGGGGCCACCTCGACGATATCGACACCGGCCACGTCGTGCTCATGGCACAGCTGGCGCACCATCCGCAGCAGATCGGCGCTGGTGATCCCGCCCGGTTCGGGGGTGCCGGTGCCGGGCGCATGGGCCGGATCCAGCACGTCGATGTCGACCGACACATACAGCTTGTCGGCCTTGGCCAGCGCTTCGTCGACCGCGGTGCGCATGACCGCCTTGAAACCGCGCTCCCAGATCTCCTGCATGGTGTGCCACACCATGCCCTGCTCCTGCATCCACTCGAAGGTGTCCTGCGGGGGCCAGTACCCGCGCAGGCCGACCTGTACGAAATGCGTTCCGGGCACCGCGCCCGACTCGATCAGCCGGCGCATCGGGGTGCCGTGGCTGGCCAGGTTGCCCTCGATGATGTCGGCGGTGTCGGCGTGGGCGTCGAAGTGGACGATGCCGACGTTGCCGTAGCCATGCACGTCGGCGACCGCGGTGGCCGCCGGCCAGGTGATCGAATGATCGCCGCCCAGGATCAGCGGCACGATGCCGCGCGAGGCGATGGTGTGCACCCGCTCGCGGATGTTGGCGTGCGACACGTCGGTCTGGCCGTGCGGGCAGTACGCGTCGCCGAAGTCGACCACCTCGAGCCAGTCGAAGATCTCCAGGCCCAGATCCATGTGATAGGTGCCGGGCTCGTAGGCCGTGGCGCGGATGGCGCGCGGGCCGAACCGCGCACCCGGCCGGTTGGTGGTGCCGACATCGAACGGCGCCCCGACGACCGCCACGTCGGGCTTCCACGAATCCAGCTGGGCGGCTTCGGTCAGGAACGGCCGCTGGCCGAAGGACACCATCCCGGAGTAGGCGATCTCGAGTTGTTCGATCATCCCGGGGGGCAGTTCGCGCTCGTGATCGTGACCCATCGGCTGACCCTACTGCGCCGACGCGGTCCGGTAGCAGGCTTGCACCGAAGCGGGGTAACCGATTCCGTGCAACAGCACGCTGCCGAGCACCACCACCGTCGTCACCAGCAGGACCCGGGTTTCATGACCGGCGTCCAGCACGTTGTACGACAGCAGGCCGAACACGACCGACGGGGTGCCGCGGGGTCCCAGCCAGCCGACCATCGCCCGGTCGCGCAGATCGAAGCCCGACCCCGTCAGCGCCAGCACCACCGGCGCCACCCGTACCGCGGTCAGCGCCAGCACGCAGAACAGCAGCGTGCGCCAGGGCACCCCGTCGGCCAGCGCCAGCACCGACGCGCTGCCGAAGACGAACCACATTGCCAGGGTCAGCAGGAAGCCGATGTCGTCGAGCAGCTCGAGGTCGCGTTCCACGTCGCCGGTGGCATGCAGATAGCGGAAGGCAATACCGCACACGAACGCGGCGACGAAGCCGTTGCCGTGCAGACCGATGCTCACACCGTGGCTCAGGACGGGAGCGACCACCAGCAGCACCCGCATGGACTGTGCGGTCATCATTCCGCGGCGCCGGGCCAGATTGCTCAGCGTCGCCAGGGTCGCCCCCAGTGCGGCGCCGACCACCACGGCGACCACCGCGTCGGGTAGCGCATGCCGCAACGCCAGCCAGGGCGCCGACCACGGGGCGCCGGCGCCGTCGTCCGAACCGGCCTGCGACCGGGCCAGGGCCAGGGCGAACAAAAAGACGGGCGAGACGATGCCGTCGTTGTAGCCCGCTTCGACGCGGAGCAGGTTGCGCACCGGTTCGGGGATGCGCGAGTCCCGCAGGATGGCGGCTGCCGGCGCGAAATCGGTCGGCACCACGACGCAGGCGATCAGCAGCAGCACCGCCAGCGACATCCCGGGCAACAGCCACGCGCCCAGCAGCACAGCGAAACACATGCTCAGCGGCAGGGCGACCAGCAGCATCCGGGCCGCCGCGCGCGGATTGCGGCCGAACAGGCCGCCGCGGACATCGGTGGCGTCGACGAACAGCAAAATCGACAGGATCAATTCGGCGGCGTGCTCGGTGGCCCGGGCGTTGAGCGCGGTGGCCAGCGCGTCGTGCGTCGACAACCCGACCAGGACGCCCGCGCCGACGAAGACGATGGGGACGGTCAGGCGCCGCCGTTCGAAGCCGTTGGCGACCAGCGCCCAGCCGGCGATCGCCAGGCTCAATGCGACCAGGGACAGCAGCACGCTGCGATCCTGCCATTCTCGGCGCGTATTGCCCGGTTGAACGCGGCGGACGTGAGACGGTGAATGGACTATGGACAAGCGCGATCCCACCGGGCACCAGGAACTGGCCGACGCCCACGACTACATCACCTACGAGCAGTGGGGCCGCAGGTTCTTCGAGGTCGCGGTCACCGAGGAGCGTGTCGCGGCGGCCTTCGCCGCCATCGCCGGCGACCAGTTCGAGCTGGGCCCGATGGGCCAGGGGCCGGGCCGGATCGCCAAGGTGACCGCCAAGGTCACCATCGGGGAGCCCAAGGCGATCCGTCAGCTCGGCGACACCATCACCTTCGACATCCGCATTCCGCTGGAGATCAACATGGTCATCGACCTGCGGATCGACCGGCCACGATTCATGGTGTTCGGGGAGATCGCGCTGCAGGCGACGGCCCGCGCGGCGGCCCCGTTGCT
>JAKIXW010000103.1:298-7313 GCA_022708865.1 Acidobacteriota bacterium | reverse complement strand
CCGAGCCGCTGGCACTGGTGCTCGAGGTGGCCAAGCCGCGGCCGACGAACATCAGCGTGCACGTGTCGACGAAGTCGATCCGCGGTGAGATCCTGCGGATCATCGGTGGTGTCGACGGTGAGATCCGCCGCTTCACCGCCGCACACGTCGCCGCCCAGATCGACGCGCCGGAGTCCAAGGAGGCCCAGGTGATCGACGTGGCCGGGATGATCGATTCGACGTGGACCGGCATCTGAGCGCTCACCGCCAGTTCTGGTGGTGGCCAACGAGGTGATCAACCTCGACCACTGGGACGCGCCGGCGAACGATCTACTGGGCAGTTTCTGACCCGGCGCGCTCGTTGGCGATCAGCTCGTCGAGGGCGGCGCTGTCGCGGGCCAGCGCCACGGCGCCGGCCACCATCGCGGCGACGGCCACCGGCAGGGCCAGGATGGCCGGGCCGTGCACAGTCAGCTCCTCGCCGAGCACCAGGATGCCGAGCAGCACCGCGACGATCGGCTCGAGAACCAGCATGGTCGGTACCGAGGTCTGCAGCGCGCCGGCGTGGAACGCCGACTGCTGCAACACGGTAGCCACCACCGACACCAGGACCAGCAGATACGGCGCGGGAGTGGACAGCAGCGCGGCGGGTCCGCCCGTCTCGAACCGGTGCGTGCAGACCTTGGTGAACAGGGCGACCATCCCGAACATCACCCCGACCGCCACGGCCAGCAGGATTGCGCGGCGGTCACCGCGGGCGCGGACGGCACCGGCGATGCAACCGGCGATCAGCGGCACGCACACCGCCGCGACGACGATCCACGACGCGGTGGTGGGTTCCAGCCGACCCTCCCTAGGCTTGCCGACCAGCACGAAGACACCCAGGCCGACCGTCAGCAGCACCGCCCAGCCCCACTCCGCGCGGGTGACCCGCGTCCGCGCCACCCGGGCACTGATGGGCAGTGCGAACAACAGGCACGCCACCAGCAGCGGCTGCACCAGCAGCAGCGACCCGAACGACAGCGCCAGGGCCTGGAACACATAGCCCAGGACCGCGGTCCCGGTCCCGGCCCACCACATCGGGTTGTGCAACAACGATCGGAACATCGATGCGCTCATGCCGTCCTCGGCGGGCACGTGCCGGGTGGCCAGCTGGCGCACGACGATGCCGACGGCCGCGCACAGGGCCGCCAACAGTGCCAGCAGCACCACGAACGCCTGCGTCACTGGTCCACCGCGGCGGCGGACGTCATGTGGCCACTCGGAGCTCCTGGGTCGGCTGCCTGGTTCGGCATCGGAAGGCGCCAGCATAACGACTTCCCGGCGCCGACGCCCGGTACCGTCAGGCGTCCTGGAGCTTGGGCTGCGAAGGTGTGCGGGCCGGCCGCGAGCGGACCACCTGCGGCCACCAGAACCATCGGCCCAGCAGCGCGGCGATGGCCGGCGTCATGAAGGAGCGCACCACCAGGGTGTCGAATAGTAGACCCAGCCCGATGGTGGAACCGACCTGCGCGATGACGGTCAGCTGACTGACCGCCATGGACATCATCGTGAACGCGAATACCAGCCCCGCCGAGGTGACCACCGATCCGGTGCCGCCCATGGCCCGGATGATGCCGGTGTTGAGCCCGGCGTAGATCTCCTCCTTGAACCGGGCCACCAGCAGCAGGTTGTAGTCGGCGCCGACCGCCAACAGGATGATGACCGTCATCGCCATCACCATGAAATGCAGATCGATGCCCATGATGTGCTGCCAGAACAGGATCGACAGACCGAAGGACGCGCCCAGGGACAGCACCACGGTGCCGACGATCACCGCGGCCGCGACGATGGCGCGCGTGATGATCAGCATGATCACGAAGATGAGCGCCAGCGCGGCGATCGCGGCGATCATCAGATCCCAGCTGTTGCCTTCCTGCATGTCCTTGAAAGTTGCTGCGGTGCCCGTGAGTTGGATCTTCGATCCCTCCAGCGGGGTGCCCTTGATGGCTTCCTTGGCGGCCAGCCGGATCTGATCGATCCGGTCGATGCCCTCGACGGACATCGGATCGCCCGCGTGGCTGATGATGAACCGCACCGCGTGGCCGTCGGGGGAGATGAAGTTCTTCATGCCGCGCTTGAACTCGTCGTTGTCGAAGATCTCCGGAGGCAGGTAGAAGCTGTCGTCGTTGCGGGCCGTGTCGAACGCGTCGCCCATGGCGCTCTGGTTCTCCGACAGTGCGGCCATCTGATCCTGCAGACCCTTCTGGGTCTGATACATCGTCAGCATCATCGACTTCATGACCTTCATGGTCTCGATGTTCGACGGCATCAGGGCCAGCATCTGCGGCAGCAGTTCGTTCATCCGGTCCATGTCCGGCAGCACACTCTGGAAGGCGTCGGTCATGGTGTCGATGCCGTCGAGGCTGTCGAAGGTCGACCGGATCGCCTGGCACGCCGGGATGTTCACGCAGTGCGGTTCCCAGTAGAAGTAGTTGCGCATGGGCCGCAGGAAGTCGTCGAAATCGGAGATGTGGTCCCGCAGTTCGGCGATGTCGTCGGCCATGTTGTGGGTCCGGGCCACCATCGAGCGCATGACCGCGTTCATCTGCTCCATGAGCGTGATCATCTGCTGCATGGTGTCGATGTTCTTCTGCATGGCGGCGACCTGGACCTGCATATCGGCCATTCGGTCCATCATGTACTTGCGGTTCATCGTCTGGGTGGTGCCGCTCATGCCCAGCATGAAGGGAATCGTGCTGTGCTCCATGGTCGTTCCCTCGGGGCGGGTGATCGACTGGACGCGGGAGATTCCGGGGATGGCCATGATCGCCTTGGTGATCTTGTTGATCACCAGGAAGTCCGCCGAGTTCCGCAGATCGTGGTCCGACTCGATCATCAGCAGTTCGGGGTTCATCCGGGCCACCGAGAAGTGCCGCTCCGCGGCCGAATAGCCCTCTTGGGCGGGCAGATCCTTGGGCAGATAGTTCCGGTCGTTGAAGTTCGTCTGATAACCCGGCAGGGTCAGCAAGCCGATCAGCGACAGTGCGATGGTGGCGGCAAGGATGGGCACCGGCCAGCGCACGACAGCGGTGCCCACCTTGCGCCAGCCGCGAATTCGCATGGCGCGCTTGGGTTCCAGCGTCCTGCGGAATCGGCTGGCGATCGAGACCATCGCCGGGCCCATGGTCAGGGCCGCGATCACCACCGTCACCATGCCGACGGCCAGCGGGATGCCCAGTGACTGGAAGTAGGGCAGCCGGGTGAAGTGCAGGCACAGGGTGGCGCCTGCGATGGTCAGGCCCGAGCCCAGGATCACGTGCGCGGTGCCGTGGAACATGTCGTAGTACGCGGTCTCGCGGTCCATCCCGCGGCTGCGGGCCTCCTGGTATCGGCCGATCAGGAAGATGGCGTAGTCCGTGGACGCCGCGATCGCCAGCGTCACCAGCAGGTTGGTGGCGAACGTCGACAGCCCGATGATGTTGTGGAAGCCGAGGAACGCCACGATGCCGCGCGCCGCCGACAGTTCCAACACCACCATCAGCAGCACCAGGAGCACGGTGACGAGGGAGCGGTAGACCAGCAGCAGCATCACGATGATGACGGTGAACGTCAGGAGCTCGATCATCTTGACGCTGCGGTCGCCGGCGATGTGCTGATCGGCCGACAGTGCGGACGGTCCGGTGACGAAGACGTGGACGCCGGGCGGCGGGGTGACCGACGCGACGATGTCCTGCACGGCCTTGACCGATTCGTTGGCCAGCGCCTCACCCTGGTTGCCCGACAGATACACCTGGACGTAGGTGGCCTTGCCGTCGACGCTCTGCGCACCCGCGGCGGTCAGCGGGTCGCCCCAGAAATCCTGGACGTGTTCGACGTGCTTGGTGTCGGCGCGCAGCTTCGCCACCATCTGGTCGTAGAAATGGTGGGCGTCGGGGCCCAGCGGCTGGTCGCCCTCCAGCACGATCATCGCCGAACTGTTGGAGTGGAACTCGTCGAACACCTTGCCGATGCGCTTCATCGCCATCACCGAGGGCGCTTCCTCGGGCGCCATGGACACCGATCGCATCTGGCCCACGACCTCGAGCTGGGGCACGCTCGAGTTGAGGAATCCGATCAGCACGACCCAGCCGATGATGATCGGGATCGCCAGCCGCCGGGTCCACAGGGCGATGCCGCCCTTGTGCGGCGGCGCCGATAATGGCGTGCTCATGCGGGGCGGCAGCTTCCGGGGAGGTGGGCCGGGCACAGAACAGTCATGTGCGGCTGGTACCTCCAGGTATCGGAGCGGGGCGGGCGGTCGGCGATTCGCAGCAGCCCTCGGCATTCATGTAGCCGAGCTAAGAGTAACACTGGTTCCCGGCCCGAGGACGGCCTGTGCTCGCGCTCACCGAGCGGCGAAGGTCAACTCCAAATTCCAGACCAGCAGCAGTTGGGACTCCCGGCGAACCACGAAATCCAGGTCGGTGGGATCTGCGCCGATACCCGCCCGCGCGTTGCGCACCGTGCGGCCGACCACCTCCTCGCCGACCGGCCGCGGCCGGGCAGCGGGATGCTCACCAGCAGATCGTCGGTCGCCCCGTCGGTCTGGTGGATGGCGCGCACCGCGTAGCCGCAGGGGAAGGGCCAGTCCACCTCGATGTCGCCGAGCATGTACTTCTCCTCGACGGCATCGCCCTCGAACGCGACCCCGAGTGCCTTGCGCACCGCGCTGCGGCGCGACGCCGCGCCGACGCAGTTCGCCGGCCAGGATCCGCTCGGTCTCGTACTGCGCCAGAAACACACCGGCGAACGGGACGTTCTCGAGCACCGGCAGCACCCCCATGGCCTCGAAGATCTCCAGCGTCCGGGACTGCACCCCAACGGCTTTCGCGTACTGCGGTGGCGCGGTCACCGGGTCGGCGACGCGACACCGGACCCCGTGCCGGGCCAGCTCGATGGCGGCGGTCAGACCCACCGGACCCGCCCCGGCGATCAGCACATCGACGTCGGTTTCCCGGTGCGCCCGCCGATTATGCAGCCCGCCATCGGGGCCGCGTACCGTTGTCCTGTGGCACGAACCCCCAAGACGAGCGGCCGATTCTGGAAACTGCTCGGCGCGAGCACCGACAAGAACCGCGCCCGCACCGCCGAAGAGGTTACCGCGGCGGCCGACTTCGAGGCCAAGGCCGCCGCGCTCGACGACGAACAGCTCCGCAAGGCCGCCAAACTCCTGGACCTGGACGCACTGGCCGAATCCGCCGACATCCCGCAGTTCCTGGCGATCGCGCGGGAGGCAGCCGAACGGACGACGTCGCTGCGGCCCTTTGACGTGCAGCTGCAGGGGGCGCTGCGGATGCTCGCCGGTGACGTCGTGGAGATGGCCACCGGTGAGGGCAAGACGCTGTCCGGCGCCATCGCCGCGGCCGGCTACGCGCTCGGCGGCCGGCACGTCCACGTCATCTCCGTCAACGACTACCTGGCCCGCCGTGACGCCGAGTGGATGGGGCCGCTGCTCGAGGCCATGGGCCTGACGGTCGGCTGGATCACCGAGAGCTCGACGGCCGAAGAACGCCGCGCGGCCTACGGCTGCGACGTCACCTACGCCTCGGTCAACGAGATCGGGTTCGACGTCCTGCGCGACCAGCTGGTGGTCGACGTCGACGACCTGGTGTCACCCAACCCCGACGTCGCCCTGATCGACGAGGCCGACTCCGTCATGGTCGACGAGGCGCTGGTCCCGCTGGTGCTGGCCGGCACCACGCACCGCGAACAGCCGCGGCTGGAGATCGTCGCGCTCGTCGGCGACATGACTGCCGGGGTCGACTACGCCGCCGACGCCGACCGGCGCAACATCCACCTGACCGACGCGGGCGCCGAGAAGGTCGAGAAGGCGCTGGGCGGAATCGACCTCTATTCCGAGGAACACGTCGCCACCACCCTCACCGAGGTCAACGTCGCGCTGCACGCACACGTGCTGCTCCAGCGCGACGTGCACTACATCGTCCGCGACGGCGCCGTGCACCTGATCAACTCGTCACGCGGCCGCATCGCGACCCTGCAGCGCTGGCCGGACGGGCTGCAGGCGGCCGTCGAGGCCAAGGAGGGCATCGAGACCACCGAGACCGGCGAGGTGCTCGACACCATCACCGTGCAGGCGCTGATCAACCGGTACCCGACGGTCTGCGGCATGACCGGCACCGCGCTGGCCGCCGGCGAGCAGCTGCGCCAGTTCTACTCGCTCGGCGTCTCGCCGATCGAACCGAACACGCCCAACATCCGCGAGGACGAACAGGACCGGGTCTACATCACCGACGCGGCCAAGATCGACGGGATCATCGACCACATCGCCGAGGTGCACGACACCGGCCGCCCGGTGCTGGTCGGCACGCAGGACGTGGCCGAATCCGAAGAGCTGCACCGCAAGTTGCTGCGCCGCGGCATTCCCGCCGTCGTGCTCAACGCCAAGAACGACGCCGAGGAAGCCACCGTCATCGCCGAGGCCGGCGCACTGGGAGCCGTCACGGTATCCACCCAGATGGCCGGTCGCGGCACCGACATCCGGCTCGGCGGCTCGGACGAATCCAGCCATGATGAGGTGGTCGAGCTCGGCGGACTGCACGTGGTCGGTACGGGACGGCACCACACCGAGCGTCTGGACAACCAGCTGCGTGGCCGGGCCGGCCGGCAGGGCGACCCCGGCTCGTCGATGTTCTTCGCCAGCTGGGAGGACGACGTTGTCGTCTCGCACCTCGATCCGGGCAAGCTGTCCATGGAAACCGACCAGGAAATGGGAGACGGCCGCATCGTCAGTCCCAAGGCCGCGACGCTGCTCGACCACGCCCAGCGCATCGCCGAGGGCAAGCTGCTCGACGTCCACGCCAACACCTGGCGGTACAACCAGCTGATCGCCCAGCAGCGCGCCATCATCGTCGAGCGCCGCAACAAGCTGCTGGCCACCCCGGCGGCCTACGAGGAACTCCAGGCCCTGGCCCCGGAGCGGGCCGACGAGCTCAGCGAGCGGCTCTCGCCCGAACAACTCGAGCGGATCTCCCGCCAGATCATGCTCTACCACCTG
>JAKIXW010000103.1:0-288 GCA_022708865.1 Acidobacteriota bacterium | reverse complement strand
CCTGGCCTACCTGGCCGACATCCGCGAGAGCATCCACCTGCGTGCCCTGGGCCGGCAGAATCCGCTCGACGAGTTCCACCACCTGGCCGTCGACGCGTTCGGCTCGTTGGCCAGCAATGCCGTCGAGGCGGCCCAGCAGACCTTCGAGACGGCCGACCTGGTGGACGGCGGCGACCATGAGTTCGATCTCGACCTGTCCAAGCTGGCCCGCCCGACGTCGACGTGGACGTACATGGTGCACGACAATCCGCTGCAGGACGACACGCTCTCGGTGCTCAGCCTGCCGGG
>JAKIXW010000102.1 GCA_022708865.1 Acidobacteriota bacterium | reverse complement strand
CGCGGAGCCCGTACCGTTGCACCGTGAATTCGATCGATCCCGACAAGCTCGCGATCTGCCTGGAGGTGCTGACCGATGTTCGGTCACTGCCCCCCGAGCACCCCGACGCCGTTGCCGTGCGCCGCGCCACCGCCGGTGTCTACAAGGCGGTGAAGCTGGCCCGCCGGCACGCCAAGCGTGATGCGGTGGCCGCCGCTGACCGGGCCGTCATCGCCGCCACTGCCACCGGTGCACCCGGCCGGATCGACGACGAGACCCAGGGCCTGCCCCTGGTGTCGACCGCGGCCGGTGCTACATCTGCAAGAACCATTACGTCGTGGTCGACGCGTTCTACCACCAACTCTGTCCGGACTGCGCCGCGTTGAACCGGGCCAAACGCGATGCCCGGACCGACCTCACCGGCCGCACCGCTCTGCTCACCGGCGGGCGGGCGAAGATCGGCATGTATATCGCGCTACGGCTACTGCGCGATGGTGCGCACACCACCATCACCACCCGATTCCCCAACGACGCCGTGCGCCGCTTCGGGGCGATGGACGACAGCGCCGACTGGCTGCACCGGTTGCGAGTGGTCGGCATCGATCTACGCGACCCGGCACAGGTGGTGGCGCTGGCCGACGAGGTCGCCGCGCAGGGACCGCTGGACATTCTCATCAACAACGCCGCGCAGACGGTGCGGCGACCGCCGGGTTCGTACGCGGCGCTGGTCGAAGCCGAGCGCACGCCGCCCCGGGAGCTGGTCGACCGGGTCGACGTGATCACGTTCGATCACGTCAGCGACGCCCACCCTGCGGCGTTGGCGGGCAGCCTCGCCGAGCACCAAACACCGCATGCAGTAACGGAATTGGCCCTGTTGGCCCGCAGTGCGTCACCGGAGCGAATCGCCGCGGGCACCGCGATCGACGCAGGTGGCCTGCTGCCGGACACCAGTGCGATCAACAGTTGGACCCAGCGCGTGCATGAGGTCGATGCGATGGAACTGCTGGAAGTGCAGCTGTGCAACCAGACGGCGCCGTTCATCCTGGTGAGTCGGCTGCGCCCGGCGATGGCCTCGTCCCGAGCCCGTCGTAAGTACGTCGTGAATGTGTCGGCGATGGAAGGTCAGTTCAGTCGGCAGTACAAGGGTCCGGGCCATCCGCACACCAATATGGCCAAAGCCGCGCTGAACATGCTGACCCGCACCAGCGCGGGAGAGATGCTCGAGCAGGACGGAATCCTGATGACCGCGGTGGACACCGGGTGGATCACCGATGAGCGGCCCCATCCGACAAAACTTCGATTAGCAGATGAAGGATTCCACGCCCCACTGGATCTGGTCGACGGTGCCGCCAGGGTGTACGACCCGATCGTGCGCGGCGAGGACGGTGAGGATCTGTATGGCTGCTTCCTGAAGGACTATTCGCGGAGCAACTGGTAGGAGCACGGCCGGCGCCGGGCCGAAGATCATTGCCCCACCTCGATGGCGGCAACGCTGTCATCGGCGCCCCAGGCGCGGCCGTCAGCGCATCGCGATTCTCCACTCGGGCGAACCGAACTGCCAGGTGCCCAGACCGATCCGGCTGACCTGGCCGAGTCAGTCAACATCGAGGAATTTCATGAGTTCCACCGTACGGATCGGGGCCGCTCCCACCATCTGGCTGAGCAGCGCTACGTACCCTGCTACGGTCCAATCGCAACCGGCCAGAGGGGCAAACACCATGGACATCGTCAACGGAATTCGCCAGAAGCTGACGCAGGTCGTCGAGAACGGTCACGCGGTCACGCGTCTGGTCGCCCGCGGGTTCATCGAACCCCTGGATCTCGGCTCGACGGTCCAGACCGCCAAGTTGGCGGCCACCTACGGCCCGCAGGCCACCATGGCCATCCAGGGCGGCAGGCGGTTCCCCGATCTGCCGGCCGTCGTCGACGAGCGTGGCGCGCTGACCTACAAGCAGGTCGACGACATGTCCTGGGCGCTGGCGCACGCCCTGCAGCGCTTCGACGTCAAGGAGGGCTCCGTCGTCGGGCTGCTGTGCCGCGACCATCGCGGCCTCATCATCGCGATGGCCGGCTGTGGCAAGCTGGGCGCCCGACTGGTGCTGATGAACACCGGCTTCGCCAAACCGCAGTTCGCCGAGGTCTGCGCCCGCGAGGGCGTCAAGGTCGTGATGCACGACAGCGAGTTCCTCGGCCTGCTGGACGCCCTGCCGCCCGAGCTGCCCCGCATCATCACCTGGGTCGACGAGGGCGCCGAACTGCCCGACGGCGCGCAGACCCTCGAGGACATGGTCGCCGCCAACTCGACCGAGCCGCTGCCGCCGCCGAGCAAGCCCGGCGGGTCGGTCATCCTCACCAGTGGCACCACCGGCCTGCCCAAGGGCGCCCCCCGCGACACCGTGTCGCCGTTCGCGTCGGCGCAACTCGCTGATCGGGTTCCGTTCCCGCGCAAGGGAACAATGGTGATCGTTTCGCCCATCTTCCACAGCACCGGCTGGGCCACCTACCTGGCGGGTGCCGCGCTGGGCAACAAGGTGGTCACCGGCCGGCGGTTCAACGCCGAGAAGACGTTGAAGATGATCGCCGACCACAAGGCCGACATGCTGGTCGCGGTGCCGACGATGCTGCACCGCATGGTCGAACTCGGCCCCGATATCCACGCGAAGTACGACACGTCGTCGCTGAAGGTCATTCTGGTTGCCGGATCGGCGCTCAGCCCAGAGTTGTCCAACAAGGCGCAGGACGCCTTCGGTGACGTGCTCTACAACATGTACGGATCCACCGAGTGCGCCATCGCCACCATCGCGACGCCCGCCGAATTGCGCAAGGCGCCAGGGACTGCCGGCCGTGCGCCGGTCACCTGCGAGGTCGTCCTCTACGACGACAACGACCAGCGGGTCAAGGGCCGCAACAAGCGCGGCCGTATCTTCGTGCGCAACGGCGCGCCGTTCGCCGGCTACACCGACGGCCGCACCAAGCAGATCATCGACGGCTACATGTCCAGCGGCGACATGGGCCACTTCGACGACGACGGCCTGCTGTTCGTCGACGGCCGCGATGACGACATGATCGTCTCCGGCGGCGAGAACGTCTTTCCGCAGGAGGTCGAGAACCTGCTCGAGGAACGCGACGACATCGCCGAGGTGGCCGTCGTCGGCGTCGACGACGTGGAGTGGGGAAAGCGGTTGCGCGCCTTCGTCGTTCCCGAGTCCGGCGCCAGCCCGGACGGCGACGAGATCAAGCTCTACGTCAAGGAGAACCTGGCTCGGCACAAGGTGCCGCGTGACGTGGTCTTCATCGATGAGCTCCCGCGCAACGCGACCGGCAAGTTGTTGCGCCGGGTCCTCGTCGAGATGGACGTCGACAAGTAGGGTCGGCTCTGGCCCGTCACGCTGCATGTCACACCCCTGAGCGAGACTGAGATCAACGTCGAAGGAGGGGACCGTATGGAGACGATGAAGCCGAGGTTGGGCAGTAAGTTCGGCGAGGCCTTGGCCTATGCCGCCGCCTTGCATCGAACGCAGATCCGAAAAGGTGGCGACACTCCCTACATCGGGCACCTGATGTCGGTGTCGGCGTTGGTGATCGAGGCCGGTGGTACCGAAACTCAGGCGATCGCAGGGTTGTTGCACGACGCCGTCGAGGATCAGGGCGGACCGCCGACCCTGGCCGAGATCAGATCTCGCTTCGGCGACGCGGTCGCGACGATCGTGTCCGAGTGCAGCGATACCGACGAAGTGCCGAAGCCGCCGTGGCGCGCACGCAAGGAGCGGTACATCGACCATTTGTCGAACGCGTCGCAAGACACCCTTCTGGTGTCATTGGCCGACAAGGTCGACAACGCCCGAGCAATCCTGCGCGACGTTCAGTTGTGCGGTGCTGCACTCTGGACGCGGTTCAGCGTGAGTGATCCAAATGAGCACCTGTGGTACTACCGAAGTCTCTTGCAGGTGTTCGAGGAACAAAGCGACAGCTGGCTGGTCGACGAACTCCGGCGCACTCTCGACGAGATCGCGTCATTGGTGGACGCCTGATCTCGGAGTTCGACCACCGCCGAACCGGACGCGCTACCCTTCGGCCGCGACCAGGCTCCGCAGGGTGATCGACGGGTTGTCCCGCTGGAAGCCCTCGAGGCGCCACGGTGTGGAGAACAGCACCAGCATCACGCCGTCGGTGCGGGCCAGGACTTCCGCGGACACCTGCCGGTTGACGAACTCGGCGTCCTCGGGGTCGACGATCCGCGCCACCTGATAGGGCAGTGACTCCAGCGCGATCGCTGCGCCGATCTCGGCCGCCATCCGGTGGGTGGCCACCTCGAACTGCATGGGCCCGACAGCCGCCAGCACCGGGGCCTGCTCGCCGCGCTTGTCCGAGCGCAGTACCTGCACCACGCCTTCCTGGTCCAGCTGTTCGATTCCCTTGCGGAACTGCTTGTGCTTGCTGGGATCAATGTTGCGGGCCACCGCGAAATGCTCGGGGGAGAAGCTCGGGATCGGCGGAAACGCAACGGGCACATCGCGATACAGCGTGTCGCCCGGCCGCAGCGCGGCGGCGTTGGCCAGGCCGATCACGTCACCGGGCCAGGCGTCGTCCAGGGTGGAACGCTGCTGACCGAACACCGACTGGGCGTACTTGGTGACGAACGGTTTGCCGGTGGCCGAGTGGGTGAGCACATCGCCGCGCTCGAAGGTGCCGGACACCACCCGGGCGTACGCGATCCGATCCCGGTGCGACGAGTCCATCCCGGCCTGGACCTTGAAAACGAAAGCGCTGAACGGAGATTCGACCGCACGTCGGGAGCCGTCAACGTCGACCGCACCGCCGGGCGGCGGCGCCAACGACACCAGCACGTCGAGCAACTGGTTCACCCCGAAATTGAGGGCGGCCGAGGTGAAGAGCACCGGCGAGCTCTCCCCGGACAGGAAGGAGTCACGGTCGTAGTCGGAGCCGTCAGCGCTGAGCAGTTCGGATTCCTCGACCGCGGTCTCCCAGTCGACCCCGGCCGCTGCCACCGCGTCGGCGGCGGCGATGTGTTCCTCGGGAGCCGCCGTCGCCCCGCCCGCGGTGCGGGTGAACCGGATGAACTCGCCGGAGCGGCGGTCCAGCACACCCTTGAAGTCGCCGGCGATGCCGACCGGCCAGGTCAGGGGAGTGGTGCGCAACCCGATCCGCTCGTGGATCTCGTCCATCAACTCCAGGGCGTGCCGGCCCGGCCGATCCCACTTGTTGATCACGGTGATGATCGGAATCCCGCGGTGCTTGCACACCTGGAACAGCTTCAGCGTCTGTGGCTCGAGACCCTTGGCGGCATCGATCAGCATGACGGCGCAGTCCACGGCCGTTAGCACCCGGTAGGTGTCCTCGGAGAAATCGGCGTGGCCGGGAGTGTCGAGCAGATTGATGACACAGTCGCGGTACGGGAACTGCAGCGCGGTCGAGGTGATCGAGATGCCGCGCGCCTTTTCCATCTCCATCCAGTCCGACACGGTGGACCGCCGGCCGGCCTTGCCGTGGATCGCCCCGGCTTCGGTGATGGCGCGGGCGTGCAGCGCCAGTGCCTCGGTCAGTGTCGATTTACCGGCGTCGGGGTGGCTGATGACGGCGAAGGTGCGGCGGCGCTGTGCCTCGGCCGTGAGAAGCGTGCTGTCAGACATGTCGATGGAGATGGTATTGGCGCGGATGGGCAAATCGATAATCGGCGACCACACGAATCTGTTCTACGGCCGTCCGGGTGTGACGTAGCCCGCAAACGAATTCGAATCGTCATCAAAGTCTTGGCCTGCTCGAGCCAACTTCTCAGCAACCGCTCAGCCGTCCCCGGCATTCTCTAGGGGACATCGCTGACCCAAACAGGAGACAACGCAGATCATGACGGATCGGTTCGGACATCCGCCGCAGCACGACGACCAGTGGTCGGCCCGCAATTACCAATCAGGACAACAGTATCCGCAGTACTGGTATCCCCAGCAGTCCTATCAACAGACTGTCCAGATGCCTGTGGTGGAGCCAAATCAGCCGCCGCGCAAGCGTTCTCGCACCGCGCCGCTGATCGCCGGCGTGGCTGTCGTCGCCACCACCGCTGGTGTCGTCGGCACCCTGGCGCTGACCCACAATTCCGCGCCTGCGCCCACGCGCACCGCGGCCAGTGCACCGGTGGCCGCGCCGCAACAGCAGCAGACGCCGGTGGCCGCTCCGGTGGTTCCCAAGGCCGCCGCGCCGGCCGGCAGCGTCGCGCAGGTGTCGGCCAAGGTGCTGCCCAGCGTCGTGAAGATCCAGATCAAGCAGGGTCAACAGGGCGAAGAGGGCTCGGGCATCGTGCTGAGCGCCGACGGCCTGATTCTGACCAACAACCACGTCGTCGCGGCCGCCAACGCGTCCCCCGGCAGCCAGGGCTCCGACGACCAGAGTGGTCCGTTCGGCGGCCTGATCCCCGGTGGACGGGCGCCCAGCGGATTCGGGCAGAACGATGCCGCCCCGACGGCCACGGTGACGTTCTCCGACGGCAAGACCGTGCCGTTCGAGGTCGTTGGTGCCGACCCGGCCGATGACATCGCCGTCATCCGCGCACAAGGGGTGTCGGACCTGACGCCCATCGAGATCGGATCGTCCAAGGACCTCCAGGTCGGCGAGAACGTCGTCGCCATCGGATCGCCCCTGGGCCTGCAGGGCACCGTCACCACGGGCATCATCAGCTCGCTGAACCGCCCGGTGACCACCGGCGACGAGTCCACCGGACAGCACTCGGTGATGAACGCCATCCAGACCGACGCCGCCATCAACCCGGGTAACTCCGGTGGCGCGCTGGTCGACATGGACGGCAAGCTCATCGGCGTGAACTCGGCCATCGCCTCGCTGGGCGGCGGCGACGGTTCGGGCGGCGGGCAGGCCGGCTCGATCGGTCTGGGCTTCGCGATCCCGGTCGATCAGGCCAAGAAGATTGCCGACCAGTTGGTGTCCACCGGCACGGTGCAGCACGCCTCGCTGGGTGTGAAGCTCAGCAACGATCAGAGCGGCACCGGCGCCACCATCGCTGGGGTGGCCGACGGCGGCCCCGCCGCGTCGGCGGGTCTGCCCAGCGGCGCGACCATCACCAAGATCGACGACCTGGTGATCGACGGTCCGGAGGCCCTGGTTGCCGCCGTGCGGTCCAAGTCGCCCGGTGACAACGTCGCGGTGACCTACCAGGATGCTTCGGGCAACTCGCAGACCGTGCAGGTCACGCTGGGGCAGATGCAGTCCTGACGCTCGAGTGAGATCGACCGCAGGGTCGTGGATTCATTCCGGTCACCGGAAATCCACGACCCTGCGGTGTTTTTCGGCGAGCTCGACATCAGGGTTGCCGTGTCGCAGATTTCGCCGAGGGCCGCCCTCATGGCCGGCGCGATGTCGTGACCGATGTCGCTGACCCGAAGCCAGATCGCCCTCCGGGCAGCCCTGATGACAACTTGGGCGCTATCGACGTCAAGGGATGTGGTCCGCAGCCTGTGACCGAGATCGACACCACGGACGCGGTATTCGCAGTGTTGCGGAGGAACCGCTGCCGTGGTGTCGAAGTCGCTCGAGGCGTCCGAACAGAGTGTCGGCCGGACCGCGAGGACCGTGGCGCCCGCCATCCGGACGGAGGTTCAGGCGTTCGACCGGCGCCTCACTTGCGGCGGCGCGTCACGAGCAGTCGGGTTCCCCGGGCGGCATAGATCCCGGTGACCACCGCGGCGACGATCAGGAGAGGCGGCCGACTGCAGGCGCCGGTGCTTCGCGTCGGCGGCCACCAGGCCGTCGACTCGATCGATAATGCTGGCGCGCAACGCTTCTCGCCATTCGACCTAGTCCTCCGGCAGGAGTTCGAGCAACTCGAGGTCGTTCTTGATGCCGCCGCGGAAATTCAGGCCGCGCACGAGCTGACCGCCGGCCATCGCCAGCAGCGCACCGCCGAAGACGGGCGCGGCGCCCGTCGCCAATCCCGACCACGCTCATCACGCCACCCACCCGATTCGTCCATCGGCCGGCACCGCCGGATATTCCTGAGATTTCCCCCGTTATGGGGGATGGCCCGGGGTTCGGGCCTTCGTAATGTTTTGCTGTGACGATCCGTCCCGCGTTGACCGCCGGTGTTGCCGCGCTGTGTGCGAGCGCGCTGACCTTCACCGCCACCACCGCGCCGCAGGCCGCCAGTGTGCTGACGCACCCCGAACGGATCGTCTCCACCCAGGTCGATCTACGGGCCGGCACCGAACTGGTGATGCCGCCCAAGCTGGTCGCCGCCGTCTCCGCGCTGACCGAGGAGCAGGTGCTCGCGGTCGCCGACGCGTTGAACCCCACACCCAGTACCCCGGTGGACGGCCTGGCCGACACGATCGACAACCTCTACAACGCTGTCGAACCGTGGGTGCGCTACGGATTTCAGGTCGCGGCCTCGGTGGTCGCTTGGATCCCGTGGGTCGGGATCTTCTCCAACCAGATCATGGTGGTCTACAACTTCGTCGAGTCGCTGATCAACAGCGGCGTGTTCAACACCACCGACTGGATGCGCGGCGACGGCAGCGCCCTGAAGAACGTCGCCGACTGGGTCGTCGACGCCGGCCTGGCCCTGGTCTGGCTCGGGATCGACGAGGTCGGCGCCTGGATCCCGTTGCCGCCGGTGCCCATTCCCATCCCACGTCCGCCATGGGCCGACCTGCCCGAGGGTGGTCTCGGCAACATCGTGGCCGGGGCGTCTCAACTCGTGGCCGATGTGTCGAACGGGATCTGGAACATCTGGGAACCGATCAAGGGCGGCATCGGCACCGGCGTCGACGCGGTGGGCAACGCCCTGAACGCGATCTCGTTCATCCCGTTCGTCCCGGTGGTCAACTTCCAGATCCAGGAGGGCTGGAAGCTCATCGCCGGCGAGGGCGATGCGCTCACCGGGTTCGCCCACGACATGATCAACGCCGGCAACCAGTGGGTTTTCGACACCGTCGACGTCGGCATCCTCAACGCCACCGTCAACGCCGCCGTCACCACCTGGAACTCGATCGGCGGGCGCATCGGCCAGGCCGTGCAGGCATTGCTGGACTGGGGTGCCGCGCAGCTCGAGAACCTGTTCGGGATCGGGTACACCAAGCCCAGCACGCTGACCGTGGACGTCACCGCAGCCACTCCCGAGAAGAAATCCGTGGCAGCGGAAGCACTTTCGGTCGACACATCGGCGGCCAAGCCGCCAGCCGGCGATGCGCCGGTGTCGACGGGTGACAAGTCCGCAGTGCCCGAGCCGGAGCCCGCTGCCACCGATCCCGTCGACGACCCGGTAACCGGACCCACGACCGCGCCGGCGCCGGAACCGACGGTCACACCCGCCGTCGTCGAGCCCGAGGCGCCCGAGGTGACACCCAACAACGTCAAGGGTGCGACGACGGACGCCACGAATGAGGTGAACGGTTCCGAGACGGAGTCCGGGACCACCGACACCTCGTCGACGGACGAATCGACGGGCGAATCGACCGGCGAATCGGACGTGAAACCGACCACCAAGCCGGACCCCACTCTGGACGTGAAGACGGATCCCACGTCCGCGCCGAAGGCCGACACCGCTCCGGATACGAAGCCCGATGCCGAGCCGGATACCAAGCCGGTCGGCCGGGCCCCGGCGGCGACCCACACCGACACCGGGGCCGGTGCCGGTGTGGCCGCCGCCTAACCCTCGGGGTTGACCGCGATCAGATGCTGGGACACCGGCGGCCCATCGATGTAGCGCTCCACGGCCTGCTCGATGATCAGGTCCTGTCCGGTCAACCGGGTGTGATGCTGGTGCAGGTGCTCGCCCCAGGACCGCACGACGAACGCCTCGACGAACGTGTTGTCCTTCTCGATATTGCGGAACAACCGCCACTGCGACGCGCCCGAGCGCTGCCGGGACCGGCCCAGCCGTGCCATCGCTGCGAAGAACTCATCCTCGTTGTGCGGCTCCACCCGGTAACGGGTCAGTACCAGCACCGGGCCGTCCGGCGGCTCGGGCTCGAACACCAGCGCCGGTTCGGGCCAGTGCGCCGATGGCGTCAGATCCAGGTCGGCGGTCCGTGCGTGTAGCGGCCACCACCACGCCGACAGCGCGCAGAACACCAGCAGTCCCGCACTGACCAGCAGGGCGGTGACGCTGCTGGTCGCGCCGGCCAGCAGCCCCCACACCAGCGAGCCGATGGCCTGCCCGCCCATGAACACCAACTGGTACACCGACAGCCCGCGGGCGCGCACCCACGCCGGCAGGCTCAGCTGCATCGAGGCATTCATCGTTGCCAGCGTCGCCAACCACGCCATGCCACCGACCACCAGCGCCACGAGTACGGCGGCCACCTGGTTAACCAACGCCAATACCGTTGTCGCCGAGGCGAACCCGAGCGCCGCCACGATCAATAGCCCGTTCTGGCCGAACGCCCGGCGCAGCGGGTCGAGCACCACCGCGCCCAGGACCGCCCCGGCGCCGAGTGCACCCAGCATCAGGCCGTAACCGGACGAGGATTGTCCCAGTTGGTCTTTCGCGATCACGGCGAGCAGACCCCACAGCGCGCTGCCCGGCGCGATGAACAGCACCGCGCGCAACAGGATCCGGCGAATGACTGGCGCACTGCGGATGAACCGGCCCCCGGCGCTCAGAGCGGCCAGCGGCCGCTCGGCGGGAAGCTGGCGTTCGACAGCGGGACGCCGCCACATGATCAGCACCACGACGATTCCGACGAACGACACCGCGTTCAGCGCGAACACCAGCGTCGGCCCCGACAGCGACACCAGCGCTCCGGCGATCGCCGGGCCGATGGCCCGCGCGCCGTTCATGCTGATGCTCCCGAGCGCCGCGGCGGCCGGAATCTGTTCGCGGGGAACGAGTTCCGGCTGGATCGCCTGCCACGCCGGACCTGTCAGCGCCTGCCCGCAGCCGATCAGGAACAGCAACGTCAACAGCACCGCCGGGGTGGCCAGCCCGGCTCCGGTCAGCGACGCCAGCACACCGACCCCGGCGGCCATGGCGGCCTGGGTGGCGATCAACAGGCGGCGCCGGTCGACCAGATCAGCCAGCACCCCCGACGGCAACGCCAGCAGCATCACCGGCAGCGTCGTCGCCGTCTGCACCAACGGGACCAGTACGGCCGCGCGCGGATCGCCCACCAGCATCCACTGGGCGCCGACGGTCTGCATCCACGTGCCCAGGTTGGAGACCAGCTGGGCGATCCAGAGTGCGCGGTAGATCGGCGAGCGCAGGGGCGCCCACGTCGAGCCGGCCTCGGTCACCTGCCCAATGTAGCCACCCGGGTAAGCCCCGACTGCTACACAGGACCCATGGCATGGGATTTCAGCACCGAACCGGCGTTCCAGGAAAAGCTGGACTGGGTCAAGCAATTCTGCGAGGAGAAGATCGAACCGCTGGACCACATCTTCCCGCACGCGGTGCGCTCGCCGATCCCGGCGGTGAAAGCCTATGTCCGAGAACTGCAGCAGGAGGTCAAGGATCAGGGCCTGTGGGCCATCTTCCTCGACGCCGAACTCGGCGGGCCCGGCTTCGGGCAGCTCGGGCTGGGCCTGCTCAACGAGATCATCGGCCGTTACGCGGGGGCCCCGCACATGTTCGGCGCGTCGGCGCCCGACACCGGCAACATGGAGATGCTGGCGGCCTACGGCACCGAGGAGCAGAAGCAGCGCTGGCTGATACCGCTGCTCAACCAGGACATGTTCTCGGCCTACTCGATGACCGAGCCGCAGGGCGGCAGCGATCCCAGCCTGTTCAAGACCCACGCCGTGCGCGACGGCGCCGACTGGATCATCAACGGCGAGAAGTGGTTCACCTCGGCCGGCCGGGTGGCCGACATCCTGTTCGTCATGTGCACCAACGGCATGTTCGTGGTGCCGCGGACGACACCGGGAGTCGAGATCATGCCCGAACCGCGCAACCACAACCACATCGTCTACCGGGACGTCCGGGTGCCCGACGACCACCTGCTCGGTCCGGAGGACGGGGCAAAGGTGTTGGCGCAGAGGCGACTTGGCGGCGGCCGCATCCACCATGCGATGCGCACCATCGCGCAGTGCAACCTGGCCCTGGACATGATGTGCGAACGCGCACTGAGCCGCCATTCGCACGGCAAGGTGATCAGCGAGCACCAGATGGTGCAGGAGAAGATCGCCGAGTCCTACGCGAAGATCAAGATGCTGCGGCTGTTCGTGCTCGAGACCGCATGGAAGATCGACAACACCTCCACCCAGGAGGCCCGCACCGAGATAGCCGCCGTCAAGTTCACCATGGCCCGGGTGCTGCGCGAGGTGTCGTTCGACGCGCTGCACGTTCTCGGCTCGCTGGGCACCACCGACCTGACCCCGATCCAGGCGATGTACGCCGCGGCGCCCACCATGGGGATCGCCGACGGGGTCGACGAGGTGCACATCGCCACCGTCGCGCGCCGGGTGCTGCGCGACTACCGGCCGCATCCCGGCGACTTCCCGACCGAATTCCTCCCCTACAAGCGCGAACAGGCCGCCGCCCGGATGGCGCCGGTGCTCGACGCGCGGCCCGAACTGGCGGCCGCCGCCGAGACCTACCGGGAGCACTTCGCGCGAAGGCGGTAGGCAGACGCCCGTCATTTGCCACAATCGATATATGTCTGCCCGAAACCGGATCCGCGCCGCGTCCCTCCTCTGCGCGGCCGGCGTCTTCGTCAGCTCTGCTGCAACCGCCCACGCCGACGCGGCCCCCTCGCTGCCGGTGTTCACGCCGCACCCCTCCGACTGGAGTCCGGACTACGTCACCTTCCCCTACAACCTGTGGCAGACCCGGGTGACGCCCGAGCAGATCGTTGCTCAGCGGGACTCCTGCCAGTGGTTCAATGCGCAGTACGACACGCTGATCAACCA
>JAKIXW010000101.1 GCA_022708865.1 Acidobacteriota bacterium | reverse complement strand
GTCAGCGGCCAGATAGGCGATCTTCTGCGGTGCTCCGGCGCACTTGATGGGACCTGAAGGCATCATGAAAACCGCTGAGCCGCTTCGGGTATCGCGGACCAGATCCCATGTCTTGGGCGCCAGGTCGAAGCGGTAATTCGATGATACCGGCCAATCGGTGGCAGACTCGATCGCTTCCTCGAGCCCGTCGGTCCGGTTCCAGTCCAGCTGGATGCCGGGGCACACGACCAGCGCGTCGTATCCGTAGACCGCGCCGTCCGCGCAAGTGACCCGGTTGTTATCCGGGTCGACCGACGACGCGGTGTTCTTGATCCAGGTGGCGTGTTCCGGCAACACCGCGGCTTCGGCCCGCCGTGGCCTGGCCGCCTCCGACCAGCGTCCACAGCGGTTGGTAGTAGTGCGATTCCGAAGGTTCGATGACCGCGACGTCGTCGTGGCCCTTGCGCAGCATCCGCGCCGCGACGGTGATGCCCGCGGTGCCGCCGCCGATGATCAGGATCCGGTGGTGGCCGTTATTTCGCTGCGGCTCAGGCATTCTGGACCGCTTCGGCCCAGGCGTTGTAGCCACCGAGGATGTCGCTGACGTCGGCGAAGCCACGCTGGCGTAGCAGGCTGGCCGCCACCGAGGACCGGTAGCCGCCGGCGCAGTAGACGACGGTCGGCCTGGCCGGGTCCAGTTCGTCGGTGCGGTCCGGGAGTTGACCCACCGGGATGTTGATGGCACCGGGGATCATGCCGGCGTCTGCCTCGCCCGGATTCCGGACATCGACGATCTGCAGATCGGGCACATCGGCCAGGCGTTCGCCGAACGCGGTGGTGGTCAACCGCGATGCCGTCCGCACCTCGCCACGGTGGGTGAACATCACCCGCTCGGGGTCGGGCAGGCAGCCGACGACGCGGTCGAAACCGATGCGCGCCAACCGGTTCTTGGCCTCGAGCTCCTGGCCGGGATCGGTGAACAGGACTATGTCGACGTCCGGCTTGATCACCGACCCCGCGAACTCGGCGTACCGGCCCGCCATACCGATGTTGACCGCGCCGCGCAGGTGCCCGAGGGCGAAGTCCTCCGGATTGCGCCCGTCCACCAGGATGGCACCCCCGGCCACCGCGTGCATCGCGTCGTCGTAGCTCATCGGCGTCGGTGCGGCGTGCTCGTCGAGCAGTTCGCGGCCCTTGCGGTTGAGGATCGCGTCGTGGACGAAGTAGCCCGGGGCCGGCGGCTGGCCCTCGGTGACCAGGTTGACGAAGGTGGCCTTGTCGGGTGCACGCAGCGCGTAGTTCGTGCGGTTCTGCTCACCGATGGTCGACACCAGGTCGGTGGACAGGTTCTTGCCACAGGCCGAGCCGGCGCCGTGGGCCGGGTAGACCCGGGTGGCGTCGGGCAGCGTCATCAGCTTGTCGTGCAGCGAGTCGTAGAGCTTGTCGGCGAGTTCCTCGCGGGTGAAGCCGATCGAGGCCAGCAGGTCGGGCCGGCCGACGTCACCGATGAACAGGGTGTCGCCGGTGAACACGCCGTACGGGGTGGTGTCGTCGCCGTGTTCGTACATCACGATGCTCATCGACTCGGGGGTGTGGCCCGGGGTGTGGTGGAACTCCAGCGCCACATCGCCGAGGGAGTAGCGCTGCCCGTCGGCGACGGGCAGGAAGTCGAACTCCGGCTGGGCGGCCGACGAGTAGACGATCTTGGCGCCCGTGGCGTCAGCCAGTTCCAGGTGCCCGGACAGGAAGTCAGCGTGGAAGTGGGTCTCGATGACCAGCTCGATCGTCATGCCGAGGTCGCCGGCATCGGCCAGGTACTCCGCGACGTCGCGCTGCGGGTCGATCACCACAGCGCGGCCGGTGGTCTCGTCGCCGATCAGGTACGACGCGTGGGACAGGCAGTCCAGGTAGTACTGGATGAGTTTCATTTCGACCTTCCTCCGATATACCCAAGGGGGTATCTGGGTTCATGGTCGACTATACCCCAGAGGGTATTTTGGTCAAGGGGGCGAAGGTCCCCAGCAGGGCTGCTACAAATCCCATTTGTCGCTTTGGTCACTTCGGCAACGGGGTGCGCCGTCTTGTCGGTGCTTCGAACTAATGTTCGACTCATGGGAGTGGAGCAGCTGGCCAGGGTGAGCGTCGCCGTCGATGACGTTCGTGGCGTGGACTGGTCGGTGCTACCGGTCGCCGAACAGTTGGCCGCCGCTGATGCCATGGAAGTGGTGATGCGCAAACTTCGGGCGGCGCAAGGCGCGGTGTTGGTCGAGGTGGCTGGCCGGCCACCTGACGTGTTGGGGGACAAGCCACCGAATGTCATTGCCAACAAGCTGCGCATCAGTCCCGCGGAGGCCAGGCGCAGGCTGCGCGATGCCGGTTTGGTCGCCCCGCGCATCGCGTTGACCGGCGTTCCGATACCGCCGATCCTGTCTGATGCCGCGTCCCTGTGGCATGGCGGTGAGCTCGACGCGGACCATCTCCGGGTAATGGCGCAATTCTTGGCCGATCTGCCCGCGGAGACACCCTTCGACCTGACCGAATCGGCGCAGCGGAAGTTGGCGGAGAAGTCGGTGCAGCTGCGTCCGGATCAATTGAAGAAGCTCGCGGACCTGATGCTCACTCTGATCAACCCAGATGGCAAGTACACCGACGTCGACCGGGCGCGCAAACGCGGCATCGTCATCGGACGGCAGCAGGCCGACGGAATGAGCCCGATCAGTGGGCTGCTCAACCCCGAGCTACGCGCCACGCTCGATGCCGTGCTCGGCTGCCTGGCGGCACCCGGGAAGTGCAACCCCGACGACGAATTGCCTTGCGTAGACGGCGAACCCGATCCCGCGGTGGCGCAGCGCGACATCCGGTCGGCGCAACAGCGCAACCACGACGCGGTGCTGGCGATGTGTCGAGCACTCCTGGCGTCCGGCGAACTGGGCTCGCACCGAGGTCTGCCGGTGACCGTCATCGTGTCGACCACCCTGCAGGATCTCGAGGCTGCCGCCGGGCACGCCATCACCGGATCGGGAACGACGTTGCCGATGCGCGATGTGATCCGTCTCGCGAGTCATTCCCATCACTACCTGGCGGTGTTCGACCGGCACACCGGCGAGGAGTTGTATCTGGGTCATGCCCGCCGCCTTGCCTCGGTGGCGCAGCGCATCATGCTCCATTCGCGCGATGTCGGCTGCACGTTCCCGGGGTGCACGGTGCCCGGCTACAACTGCGAGGTTGACCACATCGACGAGTATGTGGAGGCCAACGGTCCCACCAACATCAACAACCTGCATTTTCCATGCGGTCCGCATCACAAACTGAAAACCGCCGGCGGATGGAAGGTCCGAAGACGCGAGGACGGGCGGGTCGAGTGGATACCGCCGCCGCAGCTCGAGTTGCCCGGTGGTGGGGTGAATGATTACCACCACCCCGATCGGTTGCTCGGTGACGACTAGTGGTCAGGCCGCAGCGCGAGCCGCGACCACCGCCTCATATCGGTCCAGCACGGTGGCAGCCACCAGATTGTGCGAGCCCAGCGGCTCGGCCATCGAAATCCCTTGGGCCCGAACATATTCGGCCACCCGATCGGTGATCCTGCCGTGCGCCAGGAACCACGGTGCGATGACGATCCGGTGGGCGCCACCGGCCCGCAGCCGCAGGGTGGCATCGGACAGGGTCGGACGGGCGCCCGTCGCGAACGCCACCCGCACGCCGCTCCACCGGGTGTCGGCCGCCAGGGTTGTTGCCACCGAAGCGGTTCGGTCATTCGCCACGGCGGACGAGGATCCGACGGCCGCGACGATCACGCCGACATCGCTGTCGTCGGCGCTGACCCCGGCCTCGGCCAGCCGTACCCGCAGTACCTGCAACAGCGCGGGGTCTTCGCCCAGCACCTTGGCCTGGAGGACGGCCTGCAGGACGCCCTGGCGGGCAGTCGGCCGACACGAAGCAATGATCTCGGGGATGTCGACCCGTGCGTGATAGGCGTCGGCCAGCAGCATCGGCGTCACAACGGGCGCAACCGAGTCCGACCGCAGATCTCGGAGCACGTCACGCAGATTCGGGGTATTTCGCTCCAGGAAGGCCGCCCGCACATCGAGTTCGGGCCGCAGCCGCCGAATCCGGCCGACCACGGCGTGCGCAACCGCGGCAGAGCGCGGGTCGGCGCTGCCGTGCGCGGTCAGCACCAGGGCGGGTATCACGACGCGTGCAACCCGCATTCGGTCTTGGCCAGTCCCTGCCAGCGACCGCTGCGGGGGTCGGAGCCCGGCTCGGGCCTGGCGGTGCACGGCTTGCAGCCGATCGACGGATAGCCCTCGTCGACCAGCGGGTTGACCAGGATGCCGTTGGTGTTGATGTAGTCCTGCATCTGCTCGTCGGACCACGCCGCCAGCGGGTTGATCTTCACCAGGCCGAACGCCTCGTCGAACGAGATGACGGGCGCGTTGGCGCGCGTCGGGGCCTCGACGCGGCGGATGCCGGTCACCCACGCGCGGTACCCGGACAGGGCCTTCGCGAGCGGTTCGACCTTGCGCATCCGGCAGCAGGAGGCCGGGTCCCGGGCGAACAGATCCTTGCCGTGCGCCTCGTCCTGTTCGGGGACGGTGAGTTCCGGCATGACATTGACCACATGCACGTCGTAGACGGCTTCGGCGGCGTCGCGGGTGCCGATGGTCTCGGCGAAGTGGTAGCCGGTGTCCAGGAACAGGACGTCGACGCCCGGGCGCACCTTGGCGGCCATCTCGACCAGGACGGCGTCCTGCATGTTCGACGCGACCACATACGCGCCGCCGAAGTTCTCGTCGGTCCAGCGCAGCAGGTCCTCGGCGGAGGCGTCCGCCAGGTCGGCGGCGCCGCGTGCGGCACGTTCCCTCAGGTGGGTCTCGGTCTGTGTGCTCACGCGATCACCTCAAGTCGGCTTCGTCGGCCCGAACGGCCCACTGGGCGAAACGCTCGCCGTCCTCGCGTTGTTTCACGAAGTTGCGCACAACCCGCTCGATGTAGTCGCCGAGCTCGTGGGACAGCACCTTGTGCTGGCGCAGTTTGCGGCCGAACCCGCTGTCCAGGCCCAGGCTGCCGCCCAGGTGCACCTGGAAACCCTCGACCGGATCGGCGCCGTCCTCGCTGATCATCTGGCCCTTGAACCCGATGTCGGCGATCTGGATCCGCGCGCACGAGTTCGGGCAGCCGTTGAGGTTGACGGTCACCGGGACGTCCAGGGCGGAGTTCAGGTCGGCCAGGCGGGCCTCCAGGTCGGGCACCAGGCTCTGGGCGCGGACCCGGGTCTCGGCGAACGACAGCTTGCAGTACTCGATGCCGGTGCAAGCCATCAGGTTCTGCCGCCAGTGCGACGGTGTCGAAGACAGGCCCAGCTCATCCAGCCCCGCCCGCAGTTCGGCCAACTTGTCGTCGGGAACGTCGAGGACGATCAGCTTCTGGTAGGGCGTCAGCCGGACTCGGTCCGAACCCACCGACTCGGCCAGATCGGCGACCTTGGTCAGGATGGTGCCGGACACCCGGCCTGCGATCGGCGCGACGCCCACGGCGTTGAGCCCGTTCTTGAGCTTCTGCACACCGACGTGGTCGATGTTGTGCGGCACCTGCTCGGGCGCGGGGCCGTCGATCAGCGTGCGCTTCAGGTACTCCGTTTCGAGGATTTCCCGGAACTTTTCGACGCCCCAGTCCTTGACCAGGAACTTCAGCCGGGCCTTGCTGCGCAGCCGGCGGTAGCCGTAGTCCCGGAAGATCGAGGTCACGCCCTCCCAGACCTCGGGCACCTCGTCCAGCGGCACCCAGACGCCGAGGCGCTGGGCCAGCATCGGGTTGGTGGACAGGCCGCCACCGACCCACACGTCCAGGCCGGGGCCGTGTTCGGGGTGGTTGACGCCGATGAACGCGACGTCGTTGATCTCGTGCGCGACGTCCTGCAGGCCGGAGATGGCGGTCTTGAACTTGCGCGGCAAGTTCGACAGCAGTGGATTGCCGATGTAGCGCCGCACGATCTCTTCGAGCGCCGGCGTCGGATCCAGCACCTCGTCGAGGGACTCACCGGCCAGCGGCGAACCCAGCACCACACGCGGGCAGTCGCCGCACGCCTCGGTGGTCTGCAGGCCGACCTCCTCGAGGCGGCGCCAGATCTCGGGCACGTCCTCGATGCGGATCCAGTGGTACTGGATGTTCTCGCGGTCGGTGATGTCGGCGGTGTCGCGCGCGAACTCGGTCGAAATGTCGCCGAGCGTGCGCAGTGACCGCGCGGTCAGGGCACCGCCGTCGGAGCGCACCCGCATCATGAAGTAAGGGGCCTCGAGCATGTCGGTGTTGTCGTCACCGGTCCAGGTGCCGTCGTAACCCTCTTTGCGCTGGGTGTACAGGCCCATCCAGCGCATCCGGCCGCGCAGGTCGGTCTTGTCGATCGAGTCGAAGCCCTGCTGGGAATAGACGTCGAGAATGCGGTCCCGGACGTTGAGGGCGTCGTCCTCCTGCTTGAACACCTCATTGGTATTGAGTGGTTCGCGGTTGCCGAGTGCCCACTGGCCCTCATCGCGTGTCTTGGCGGGCCGGGCCGCTTTCTCTTGGGTGTCGGTCATTCGTGCTCCTTGTGAGGAACCGACCGTTCGGAGCGCGCGCGTTCACCGGGTGGCTGATCCGGCGGCGCAGATCCGGCGGCCAGCTGTCGTACTGGGTGGGCAGGTCTCTACGGGATCAAGGCAGACAGCAACAGCTACAGACGCGCTTGAAGTCGACATGCCGACGCACCACCAGGATGAGCGGGGCGGGGACGGCGATCACGCTGGTGATTCTGCCACGGAGCGCCCCGCCGCCCCAATTTGGCCGAATCTCCGGTCGAGGTGAGCGGAACGCCCGCCGGTGTTGGTTGCGCCGGGTCTCGCGCTCGCCGGACTGCACGGCTCGCCGAACCCGCCGGTGTTGAATATGAGCCATGCTGCCCGAGCTCACCCTGACACCCGGAGGGCAGTTCGGCATCTACATCCACGTGCCGTTCTGCGCGACGCGCTGCGGCTACTGCGACTTCAACACCTACACCCCCGGTGAGCTCGGTGGCGCGACCCCGGCCAGCTGGCTCGACGCGTTACGAGCCGAGCTGGCGATGGCCGCCGGAGCGTTGGCCGGCCCCACGGTGGACACGGTGTTCGTCGGGGGTGGGACGCCGTCGCTGCTGGGCGGCCGCGGGCTGGCCGAGGTGCTCGACGCGGTGCGGGACGCGTTCACGCTGGGCTGGAACGCGGAGATCACCACCGAGGCCAACCCGGAGTCGACGTCCCCGGAATTCTTCGCGCAGCTGCGCACGGCCGGCTACACCCGGGTGTCGCTGGGGATGCAGTCGGTGGCGCCGGGGGTGCTGAAGATCCTGGATCGGGTGCACTCGCCGGGCCGAGCGCCGGCGGCGGCGCGGGAGGCGCGGGCGGCGGGCCTGGCGCACGTCAACATCGACCTCATCTACGGGACGCCAGGGGAGACCGACGACGACCTGCACCGCTCGCTGGATGCGGCGCTGGAGTCCGGGGTGGACCACATCTCGGCCTATGCGCTGGTGGTCGAGGACGGTACCGCGCTGGCCCGCCGGGTGCGCCGCGGTGAGATCACGCCGGTGGACGATGATGTGCTGGCGCGGCGCTACGAACTCCTCGACGGCTGGCTGACGGCGGCCGGGCTGGCCTGGTACGAGGTGTCGAACTGGTGTCTGCCGGGCGGCGAGTGCCGGCACAACCTGGGCTACTGGAACGGCGGGCAATGGTGGGGCGCCGGTCCGGGGGCGCACTCCTTCGCCGGCGACACCCGGTGGTGGAACGTCAAACTCCCGGCCGCGTACGCCGACGCGCTGGCCGAGGGCCGGCCGCCGGTGGCCGGGTTCGAGGTCCTCGATCCCGACGACCGGCACGTCGAGGACGTGCTGCTGGGCATCAGGCTGCGCGACGGGCTGCCGACCGAGGTGCTCGATCCCGCCGAACGGGCGCGATCGGAGACCGCGGTCGCCGCGGGTCTGCTGCGGGCTTCGGGCGATCGGTTGGTGCTGACCGACGCCGGCCGGTTGCTGGCCGACGGGGTGGTGCGGTCGCTGCTGGGCTGACCTCGAAGGCCGGTCCGGTCATCGCCCTGCCGACCAGACCCGGGCCCGAAGGCCTCAGCCGAAGGCGTCCATGTCGAGGACCCGGGCGTGCAGGATGGTCCGGTTGCGCAGCGCGGCCCGCACCGCCCGGTGTAAACCGTCCTCGAGGTAGACGATGCCGTGCCACTTGACCGCGTGCGGGAACAGGTCACCGTAGAAGGTCGAGTCCTCCGACAGCAGTCGGTCCAGTGCGAGCACCGTCGTCGTCGTCACCAGTTCGTCCAGCCGGATCTGCCGGGGTGGGATCCGGGACCAGTCGCGGTAGGAGAGGCCATGCTCGGGGTAGGGCTTGCCGTCGCGGACGCCTTTGAAGATCACCTGAGGATCACCGCCGGTAGCCCGGCCTGGGACCTGACCATCAGCAAAGGCTAACCGCTGATGTCGCCGACGGCGCTGGCAACGCCCATGCCAACGTAAACTGGAGCCGCTGAGGCTCAATATTGCCAATCAACATCCGCTCCGGAGGAGGCTGCGTGGGCAGCGCCGACGAACGTCGTTTCGAGGTGTTACGCGCGATCGTCGCCGACTTCGTGGCGACCCAGGAGCCCATCGGGTCGAAGTCCCTGGTGGATCGTCACAACCTCGGCGTCTCGAGCGCGACCGTGCGTAACGACATGGCGGTGCTCGAGGCCGAGGGGTACATCACCCAGCCGCACACCAGCTCGGGCCGCATCCCCACCGAGAAGGGCTACCGCGAGTTCGTCGATCGGCTCGACGGCATCAAGCCGATGTCGTCGCCGGAACGCCGGGCCATCCTGACCTTCCTGGAATCCGGGGTCGATCTCGACGACGTGCTGCGCCGCGCGGTCCGGCTGCTGGCCCAGCTGACCCGGCAGGTGGCCGTCGTGCAGTACCCGACGCTGTCGTCGTCGACGGTGCGCCACCTCGAGGTGGTGGCACTCTCGCCGGTCCGGCTGCTGCTAGTGGTCATCACCGATTCGGGCCGGGTGGACCAGCGGATCGTCGAGCTCGGCCATCCGCTGGACGAACAGCAGCAGGCGCGGCTGCGGGAACTGCTCGGTCAGGCGTTGGACGGCAAGAAGCTGGCGGCCGCCTCGATCGCGGTCGCGGACCTGGCCGGCCACCTCAGCGATGCGGGCCCGATCCCGGACGGGCTCGGCGACGCCGTGGGGCGCGCTGCCACGGTCCTGCTGGAATCCCTGGTCGAGCACCGCGAGGAGCGGCTGCTGATGGGTGGCACCGCGAACCTGACCCGCAACACCGCCGACTTCGGCGGTTCGATGCGGTCGGTGCTGGAGGCGCTGGAGGAACAGGTGGTGGTCCTCAAGTTGCTGGCCGCCCAGGAGGAGGCGGGCAAGGTCACCGTCCGCATCGGGCACGAGGCCGAGATTGCCTCCGGCGCCGAGCAGATGGCCGGGACGTCGGTGGTCACCACCACCTACGGCACAATGGATACGGTCTATGGCGGCATGGGGGTCCTCGGGCCCACCCGGATGGACTATCCGGGAACCATTTCCAGCGTCGCCGCGGTCGCCCTCTACATCAGTGAAGTTCTGGGCACCCGCTAGCAGGGTCGGTGCGGGAAATCGGCAGGCACGAGAAAGAGAATCAAGTGGCACGGGATTACTACGGTCTGCTCGGGGTGAGCCAGGGCGCCGGCGACGCCGAGATCAAGCGCGCCTATCGCAAGCTGGCCCGTGAACTGCACCCCGACGTCAACCCCGACGAGGCGGCGCAGGCCCGGTTCAAGGAGATCTCGGTCGCCTACGAGGTGCTGACCGACCCGGAGAAGCGGCGCATCGTCGACCTCGGCGGCGACCCGCTGGAGAACTCCGGCCTGGGTGGTGGCGGCGGCTTCGCGGGCTTTGGCGGCCTGGGCGATGTGTTCGAGGCGTTCTTCGGTGGCGGCACCGCCTCCCGCGGGCCCACCGGCCGGGTGCGTCCCGGTTCGGATTCGCTGCTGCGGATGCGGCTCGATCTGACCGAGTGCGCCACCGGTGTCACCAAGCAGGTCACCGTTGACACGGCCGTGTTGTGCGATCGCTGCCAGGGTCGGGGCACCAACGGCGATTCGCGGCCGGTGTCGTGCGACACCTGCGGCGGGCGCGGTGAGGTGCAGTCGGTGCAGCGCTCGCTGCTCGGGCAGGTCATGACGGCGCGCCCCTGTCCCACCTGCCGGGGTGTCGGCGAGGTCATTCCCGATCCCTGCCACCGCTGCGGCGGCGACGGGCGGGTTCGCTCCCGGCGCGAGATCAGTGTGAAGATCCCCGCGGGGGTCGGCGACGGGATGCGCGTCCGGCTGGCCGCCCAGGGCGAGGTGGGTCCCGGCGGGGGTCCGGCGGGTGACCTGTATGTCGAGGTCCACGAGCAGCCCCACGACATCTTCCTGCGCGACGGCGACGACCTGCACTGCACGATCGAGGTGCCGATGGTCGACGCCGCGCTGGGTACCACCATCGGGGTGGACGGCATTCTCGACGGCCCGATCGAACTGACCGTCCCGCCGGGCACCCAGCCCGGGGCGGTGCTGACCCTGCGCGGGCACGGCATGCCGCACCTGCGTTCCGGGGTGCGCGGGGACCTGCACGCCCACGTCGACGTGGTGGTCCCGGCCAAGCTGGAGCACAAGGACGCCGAGCTGTTGCGCGAGATCAAGGCCAACCGGCACCGCGATGTCGCGGCGGTGCGGTCTGCCCATGCCAACGTCCCTGCCGGGGCCAACGGGGGACTGTTCAGTCGCCTGCGCGAGACCTTCTCCGGCCGCTAGATTCAGCGCCATGGACATCGCGACGCTGACCCGCCTGCTGCTGTGGTCGCTGGCGGTCAACTACGCCGTCCTGATCGTCTGGTTCGTGGCCTTCGCCGTCGGCCGGGACGCCATCCAGCGCCTGCATGGCCGCTGGTTCCGGTTGTCGGACAACACCTTCGACGCAATCCACTACGGCGGGATGGCCTTCTACAAGCTGGCCATCGTGTTGTTCAACCTGGCGCCGCTGATCGCGCTGTGGGTGGTCGGCTGAGGGTGTCCGACCCGCTGTTCTACACCGAACAGCTGCCCCCAGTGGGTGCGGCGGCGGTCCTCGACGGCGACGAGGGATTCCACGCGGCCACCGTGCGCCGCCTGCGCATCGGGGAACGCATCGTGCTGGGCGACGGCGCCGGCGCGTTGGCCGACTGCGAGGTCGCCAGCACCGGCAAGCGCGATCTGACTGCTACCGTGCTGGCCCGTCGCAGTGAGCAGCGGCCGGTGCCCGCGATCACCGTGGTGCAGGCGATTCCCAAGTCGGAACGTTCCGAGTTGGCGGTCGAACTGGCCACCGAGGCGGGCGCCGACGCGTTCTTGGCCTGGCAGGCCGCCCGATGCGTGGCGCGCTGGGACGGGCCGAAGGCCGACAAGGGGCTGCGCCGCTGGCGTTCGGTGGCCCGCGCGGCGGCCCGGCAGTCCCGGCGCTCCTACATCCCCGACGTCGACGGTGTACTGACCACGCCGGAGTTGCTGGCCCGGGTTCCCGGTTCCCTGACGCTGGCATTGCACGAGGCTGCGACCACGAAGTTTACGGAACTGAAGTTTGCCGAAGTCGCATCGATCACACTCGTCGTCGGGCCGGAGGGCGGCCTGTCGGATGACGAGGTCGCGGCGCTGACGGCCGCCGGTGCGCACGCGGTGCGGCTCGGGCCGACGGTGTTGCGGACTTCGACGGCAGCGGCGGTGGCGCTGGGGGCCCTGGGCGCCCTGACCCACCGGTGGTAGGACCGATCGGGAGCAAGGTGAAACGGATGGCGGGCTCGAAAAGCTCTGTGAGGCGTTGGCTCAGTGTTGGTGCGCTCGGTGCGGGCCTCGGACTGGAGGTGCTCGCCGGGCCCGCGGTCGCATGGGCCACCGATGGCAGCGCGGACGCTCCGTCGGACCCCGGACGTTCCGTTTCGACGGGCACACCCGCGGCCCCGGCAGCCAAAGAGTCCGACGCGACCAAGGCATCCGAAGCTCCGGAACCGAAAGATGCTGCCAAGGAATCGGATTCGAAGACCACGGCGCACCCCGAACGCGCAGTGGACCCGGAGCCCAGTTCGGACCCCGAACACAGTGCTGATCCGGAGCCGAGCGCCGACCCGGATCCGAGTGCTGATCCCGAACCCAGCGCCGATCCCGAGCCGAGCGCCGGCGACATGTCCGACACCAAGCGCGACCACTCGGCGTCGGCGCCGGTCCGGGAGGCAACACCCGAACCGGCTGCCACCGATGGCCAGCAGGCCGTCGCGACCGATCCGGCGCCGGCCGAATCCAGTGAGTCCACCGAGCCCGCCGAACCGCGCGATCCGGCACCCGCCACGCGGCCCGCGCCCATGCTCGAGGTGCAGGAGGTGGCGCACGACGACACCAGGGCGGACCGGATCCGGACCGCCAGCGCCACGGTGATGACCGCGTCGGTCGCCAGCAGCACCGCCAGCGCAACTTCGTTCGACCTCATCGGCACCATCATCGGTGTGGTGTTCGGCGTGATCACCGCCCTCGAGCAGTGGGCCGCGGGGCCGCCGTCGGCCCCGGCCGGAAGCACCGTGTCGGTGCGCACATCGTCGCTGCAAGTCACCGACACCCTCAGCGTGCCGGCCGACTGGTACTTCCCGGAGGCCACCGAATCCGGACATGCCCCGCAGCAGGTTATCTTCCTCGCGCACGGGTTCTTCGGCGTCGGCGCGATGTACAGCTACACCGCGGCGCGGTTGGCCGAGAGCACCGGCAGCATCGTCGTCGTCCCCACCATCACGTCGAATCCCTTTGCCGCCGGGGGTCTTTGGATCAACGGCGCGGGAATGCAGTCCG
>JAKIXW010000100.1 GCA_022708865.1 Acidobacteriota bacterium | reverse complement strand
CCACCGCCGGCGGGTGAGCCGTCCAGGCCGACACCGATGTCGTTGACCACCACCCGCGCGCCCTCTGCGGCGAATGCGAGCGCGTGGGCGCGGCCGATACCGCCGCCCGCTCCGGTGACGATGACCACGCGGCCGTCGAGCAATGCCATTTCTCTCCTCGGTTATTTGTTGGCGCTGGAGGCTTCCAGATAGGTCGGCGGCTCGCCGCCACCGTGAACTTCGAGCGTGGCGCCGCTGATGTAGGACGCCGCGCCGGAGGCCAGAAACGCTGTGGCCCAACCGATGTCGGCCGGCTTGGCGAGCCGTCCGAGGGGAACGGTGGCGGCCACCGCCGCCACCGATTCGGCGTCACCGTAGAACAGCTCGGACTGCTCGGTCTCGACCATGCCCACCACGACGGAGTTCACCCGGACCTTGGGCGCCCACTCCACCGCCAGCGTCGCGGTCAGGTTGTCGATCCCGGCCTTGGCGGCGCCATAGGCTGCGGTGCCCGGGGTGGGCCGGCGGCCGCTGACGCTCGAGATGTTCACGATGGTCCCGCCGGTGTCCTGGGTCTGCATGACGGCATTGGCGTGCTGCGAAACAGACAGCGGCCCAAGCAGATTGAGCTCGATGATCTTGGCGCTGAATTTCGCCGACGCCTCGGCCGCCGCCACGTAGGGCGAGCCGCCGGCGTTGTTGACCACGACATCCAGTCGGCCATGCTCGGCCACCACGGCACCGATGAGCGCCTCGACGGACGCGTCGTCGCGCACATCGCAGGGGTGGAATTCGTACGGCAATCCGTCGACGGGGCGCCGGGCGCAGGTCACCACGGTCGCGCCCTGGGCGGCGAACACGGCACTGATGCCGGCGCCGACCCCACGTACTCCGCCGGTCACCAGGACCACGCGGCCGGCCAGTTGCAGGTTGATCGACGGCTTTTCGTTCATCTCAGCACTGTCAGCGGCTGCGGTCACTGTGCTAGCGTACCAAGCAAGTGCTTGCTTAGGTAGCCACCCCAGTAGCGACGAGGAATCCATGCCGATCACCACCAAGACCGTCGAACCGGGCATCGTCTCGGTCACCGTCGACTATCCGCCCGTCAACGCCATCCCGTCCCGGGGCTGGTTCGAACTGGCCGACGCCATCACCGCCGCCGGTCGCGATCTGTCCACGCACGTGGTGATCCTGCGCGCCGAGGGCCGCGGCTTCAACGCGGGCGTCGACATCAAGGAGATGCAGAACACCGAGGGCTTCACCGCCCTGATCGACGCCAACCGGGGCTGCTACGAAGCCTTCCGCGCGGTCTACGAGTGCGCGGTGCCGGTGGTCGCGGCGGTCAACGGATTCTGCGTGGGCGGCGGCATCGGACTGGTCGGCAACGCCGACGTCATCGTCGCCTCCGACGATGCCAAGTTCGGCCTGCCCGAGGTCGAGCGTGGCGCACTGGGCGCGGCCACCCACCTGTCCCGACTGGTGCCGCAGCACATGATGCGGCGACTGTTCTTCACCGCCGCCACCGTCGATGCCGAGACGCTGCACCACTTCGGCTCGGTGCACGAGGTGGTGCCCCGCGCCGATCTGGACGAGTCGGCACTGCGGGTGGCCCGCGACATCGCCTCCAAGGACACCCGGGTGATCCGGGCCGCCAAGGAGGCACTCAACTTCATCGACGTGCAGCCCGTCACCGCGCGCTACCGAATGGAGCAGGGTTTCACCTTCGAGCTCAACCTCGCGGGCGTCTCCGACGAGCACCGCGACGCGTTCGCCGGCACCTCCAAGGGTGAAAAGGCATGAGCGACAAGAGAACAACTCTGGACCAGGCCGTCGCCGCCGTCGAGAGCGGGATGACCATCGGCATCGGTGGCTGGGGCTCGCGGCGCAAGCCGATGGCCTTCATCCGGGCGCTGCTGCGCACCGACGTCACCGATCTGACCGTCGTCACCTACGGCGGACCCGACCTGGGCCTGCTGTGCTCGGTGGGCAAGGTCAAGCGGGTTTACTACGGCTTCGTCTCGCTGGACTCGCCGCCGTTCTACGACCCATGGTTCGCCAAGGCCCGTACCACCGGTGCCATCGAGGCCCGCGAGATGGACGAGGGCATGCTGCGCAGCGGTCTGCAGGCCGCCGCCCAGCGCCTGCCATTCCTGCCGATCCGGGCCGGCCTGGGCAGCGATGTGCGGGCGTTCTGGGGTGACGAGTTGAAGACCGTCACGTCGCCGTATCCCACCGGCGACGGGTACGAGGAACTGATCGCGATGCCCGCGCTCAACCTCGACGTCGCCCTGGTCCACATGAACCTCGGGGACCAATCCGGCAACGCCGCATACACCGGCATCGACCCGTACTTCGACGACCTGTTCCTCATGTCGGCGCAGCGGCGACTGCTCTCGGTGGAGAAGGTGGTGGCCACCGACGAGCTGGTCAAATCAGTTGTGCCACAGCAGCTCCTGATCAACCGGATGATGGTCGACACCGTGGTCGAGGCCCCCAACGGTGCGCATTTCACCATCAACGAACCCGACTACCGTCGCGACGAGAAGTTCCAGCGGCACTACGCCGAGGCCGCCGGCGCCGAGGACACCTGGGCCGAGTTCGTGTCCACGTATCTGTCGGGGAGCGAGGCCGACTACCAGGCGGCCGTCCGCGCGTTCGCCGAGCAGCAGAAGGATGGTGCCAAATGATTTCCGTGAGCCGCGGTGACGTCTGCGCCGTCGCCTGTGCCGAACTGTTCCGTGACGCCGGCGAGATCATGGTTTCCCCGATGACCACCATTGTGTCCATCGGAGCCCGGCTGGCCAGGCTGACGTTCTCCCCCGACATCGCGCTGACCGACGGTGAGGCCCGGCTGATCGCCGACACCCCCGCGATCGGCGCGCCGGCTGCCATCGAGGGCTGGATGCCGTTCGGCCGGGTGTTCGAGACACTGGCCTGGGGCCGTCGCCATGTGGTGATGGGCGCCAACCAGATCGACCGGTTCGGCAACCAGAACCTGTCGGCGTTCGGACCCCTGCAGCATCCGACCCGGCAGATGTTCGGGGTGCGCGGAGCGCCGGGGAACACCATCAACCACGCCACCAGCTACTTCGTCGGCAACCACTCCACGCGGGTGTTCTGCGACTCGGTCGACATCGTCTCCGGAATCGGTTGGAACAAGGTCGATCCTGACAACCCCGCGTACCGCTTCGTCGACGTCTACCGGGTGGTGTCCAACCTGGGCGTGTTCGATTTCAACGGCCCGGACCACACCATGCGCGCGCTGTCGCTGCACCCCGGGGTCGAGGCCGATCAGGTCGCCGAGAACACCGCCTTCGAGGTGGCCGGCCTGGACACCGCCGGGACCACCCGGCTGCCCAGCGGTGCCGAGCTCGAACTGCTGCAGACGATCGACCCGAAATCGCTGCGGGACAAAGAGGTCAAGTTGTGAGCTCGCTGCGAACCCCGCTGACCGAACTGGTCGGCATCGAGCACCCCGTCGTGCAGACCGGCATGGGCTGGGTGGCCGGCGCCCGACTGGTGGCCGCCACCTCCAACGCCGGCGGGCTGGGCATCCTGGCGTCGGCGACCATGACGCTGGACGAGCTTCGCACCGCGGTGGCCAAGGTGAAGGCCGCCACGGACAAGCCGTTCGGCATCAACATCCGCGCCGACGCGGGTGACGCGAACGACCGTGTCGACCTCCTGATCCGCGAAGGGGTCAAGGTTGCCTCCTTCGCCCTGGCCCCCAAGCCCGACCTGATCGCGCGCCTGAAAGAGGCCGGGGTGGTTGTCATTCCGTCGGTCGGCGCTGCCAAGCACGCCAAGAAGGTGGCTGGCTGGGGTGCCGACGCCGTGATCGTGCAGGGCGGCGAGGGGGGCGGCCACACCGGACCCGTCGCCACCACACTGCTGCTGCCGTCGGTGCTCGACGCCGTCGCCGACACCGGGATGCCGGTCGTCGCGGCCGGCGGGTTCTTCGACGGCCGCGGGCTGGCCGCCGCGCTGTCGTACGGCGCCGCCGGCGTCGCCATGGGGACCCGGTTCCTGCTCACCTCGGACTCCACGGTCCCCGACGATGTCAAGCAGCGCTACCTGGCGTCGGCCCTGGACGGCACCGTCGTGTCCACGCGCGTCGACGGCATGCCGCACCGCGTCCTGCGGACCGGGCTGGTCGAGAAGCTCGAAAGCGGTTCGCGGGTGCGCGGTTTCACCGCGGCGATCGGCAACGCGCAAAAGTTCAAGAAGATGACCGGTATGACATGGCGGTCGATGATCCGCGACGGCATGGCCATGCGGCACGGCAAGGACCTGACGTGGTCGCAGGTGGTGATGGCGGCCAACACCCCGATGCTGCTCAAGGCCGGCCTGGTCGAGGGCAACACCGACGCCGGCGTGCTGGCGTCCGGACAGGTGGCCGGCATCCTGGATGATCTGCCATCGTGCGCGGAACTGGTGCCCGCCATCGTCGCCGAGGCCGTCGCGCACCTGCAGGCTGCCAGCGCCCGCATCGTCTGAGGTCGCGGCGCTCAGCCCGGCAGTTCGAAGTGCTGGTAGTCCGTCGGATTTCGCCAGTGCCCGCCCCAGGTCCAGCCGCGGTCGGTGAACAGACGCACGACCGCGTCGCCGTCGTGCAGCATCCCGGGATCGGTGCAACCGCGATCCCGGTAGCGTTCGGCGGTGCTGGGCTCGAGCCAGCGATCCTGGTGCACGGACGGATTCTGCAGCGGGTTGATGTCGACCGCCCGGCCGTACGCGTGCTGCGACCAATTCGATGATCCGGGGATCCCGCGGCAGTTGAACGCCGAGGTGTTGTCGTCCTCCATCGACAGCTCGTCCTGAGCATCTGGATAGTTCTGCGGCAGTTGCATTTTCGAGATCGGGACGTGCATCCGGTACAGCTCGGCGAACACCTGCTGAACCTCGACGACCCGATCCTGGTGCACCACCAGCTCGCCACGATGCGGCGTACCGTCGAAGCCTTCATAGGTCAGCTCGACGCGCCGCAACTGTTCCGGCCCGACCGGGCAGCCGGGATGCCAGCTCGCACCGAGTTCGGCGGCGGTGACGGGATGGACGGACGGCGGGACGACGGTCGTGATGGCAGGAGATGCCACGGGTGCCAGCGGTTGCGGAGGGTTGGCGCACTGCGTCAACACCATCGTGGCGGCCACCGCCGCCACCCCGCCACGCACCATCACGGATCGAACTTAGCCCCCCAGGTGAACCCCGGGACTGCACAGATCTCAGGGAAACCCGGATTCGTTCTGGGCCACTTCCTAGACTCCGGGGGGAGCCAAGCGATTGAGGAGATCACCGATGAAAACGAATGCCGCAATCCTCTGGGAGTTCGGTGGCAACTGGGAGGTCGAAGAGATCGACCTCGACCCACCGCAGGACGGCGAAGTGCTGGTGTCCTGGGAGGCCACCGGGCTGTGCCACTCCGATGAACACATCCGCACCGGCGACCTGCCGGCCCCGCTGCCGATGATCGGCGGCCACGAGGGAGCCGGCATCGTCCAGGAGGTCGGCCCCGGGGTGCAGGGGCTCAAACCCGGCGATCACGTCGTGGCGTCGTTCCTGCCGGCCTGCGGCCGCTGCCGGTTCTGTTCGACCGGGCACCAGAATCTGTGTGACCTCGGCGCGCTCATCATGGCGGGCACCCAGGCCGACGGCACCCACCGGCGCCGGGCCCGTGGCCAGAACGTCGGCGTCATGGCGTTCGTCGGGACCTTCTCGCAGTACGGCACCGTGCCCGAGGCATCGATCGTCAAGATCGACGACGACCTGCCGCTGTCGCGGGCGTGCCTGCTGGGCTGCGGCGTGACCACCGGTTGGGGCTCGGCCGTCAACACGGCCGACGTATCGCCAGGCGACACCGTCGTCGTGATCGGCCTGGGCGGCATCGGCAGCGGCGCGGTCCAGGGCGCCCGGCTGGCGGGGGCCGAGAAGATCATCGTCATCGACCCCATCCAGGCCAAGCAGCAGAAGGCCTTCGAATTCGGCGCCACCCACTTCGTGACGTCCATGCCGGAGGCCATCGCGCTGGTCGCCGACCTGACCAAGGGCGTGATGGCCGATTCATCGATCCTGACGGTCGGCCTGCTCGAGGGCGCGATGCTCGAGGATGCCGCCAACCTCGTGCGCAAGGGCGGAGCAGTGGTGATGACCGCCCTGGGCCGGATGGCGGACTCGAACCCTACCCTGAACATGATGATGTTCACGCTGTTCCAGAAGCGGCTGCTGGGCAGCCTGTACGGCGAGGCGAATCCGCGGGCCGACATCCCGCGCCTGCTCAGCCTCTACCGCGAGGGCAAGCTGCTGCTCGACGAGACCGTCACCCACGAGTACAAACTGGCCGAGGTCAACGAGGGCTACGAGGACATGCGGGCCGGCAAGAACATCCGTGGCGTGGTGCTGCACGATCACTGAACCACATCGTCATGTGCGGTCGGCGCGCCATTGGTTGAACTGGTGCACACGAATGCTGACCTCCAACTGGAAACGGTCCGCCGGGTTCTTCAGCGACAGTCCGGTGAGCTCCTCGATCAGCCTGATCCGGTAGAGCAACGAGTGCCGGTTCAGGAATAGCGCCCGGGCCGCCGCGCTGGTGTTGATCGCTTCGTCGAGCAGGATTTCCAGGGTATGCATGAGCTGCCCGCGGCGGGTCCGGTCGTAGTCCACCAGCGGCTGCAACGTTTGCAGGATGGTCGCCATGCTGCGCGGATGCTGCCGCAGCACCTCGGCGAACTGCTGCGGACCCACGCGTCCGTCGGGTTCGGGCAGGTGCGCGGCGACGGGGACGGCAACCGACTGCTCGCGTGCCGGGGGCAGTAGCTCCCAACTGACCAGGTTCTCCGGTAGACCGCTGAGCCGCTGGCCGGAGGCGACCAGTTCGGCGACCTGTGACACCGGCGGGGACGCCGCGAAGTGGATCAGAACCAGATCGTCGGTCACCGAGGACTGCACCGCGATATCGGTGGAACGTGCCAGCGTCCAAAGGGATCTTGCGAAAGCGGTGGCGAGTTCGTCCCAGTCGGGATCGGCACGTTCACGCCGGCCGATGGCCATCTCGACGCGGTTGTCCGGCTGTGTCGGATTGACCAGGGGCAGCAGACTCTTCTGCACGTCGGCGAAAGCAATCTCCCAGGGCAGCAACACGAACGGGAACGCGTGGCGGTCAGCGAGCGGGACCAGCACCGCGAGAAGTCCGTCAACGGCAACGTCCGGGGGTGGGCTGAGCACCACCCCGGCTGCCGCAGAGGCGAACAACGAGAAGAGGAACTCACGAACCCCCGGTCGGCGGATGTCGGCGTCGGTGGTCAGCACCAGATCACCCGCGCGGACGAAATCCTCCGCCGGGGCATGGATGATGTCCACCCAACGGACCTCGCGGGACAACCCCTGATTCCCGGCAACCAGCGATCCCTGATCGAGGGGTGGCACCGTCAGGACCGCCGCCATGCTCAGCGACGAGTCCCCAGGCATGCCCGCCGTCCTCTCTTGATCCACTTTCCGAGGTGGTGCGCTGCGCCGACGGTACCAGCGCACCACCTCGGTCCGAGATCAGTAGGAACGGTGACCGATCGCCCTCACGGCACCGACGAGATGGCGGCCAGTTCGCTGCTCGACCGTCGGCTCAACAGCATGCCGACCCCGAAGAACACCGCGAGGGTCGAGCTCCCGCCCACCACCAGGGTCAGGTTCGACACGACCAGCACCAGGGCTGCCGCCAGCGCCAGCGTGGCGGCGGAGGCCAGGACCACCTTCCGGGTCGAATCGCCGCGACGAGAGAAGAACAGCACCACCGAGATCGTCGTCAGCAACCACAGGATGGCCAGCGCCAGGATCCCGAGGCCACCCAGCGGTCCGAAGATCTGCAGCACTGGATCCAGCTTCAGCGCGGCCAGGACAGCCATGATGACGAACGACGCCACCGTGACGAGCAGCGACGCGGAGGCCGGGGAACCGTGGCGTGCGTGCACCCGGCCGATCCTCGTCGAGAAGACACCGCTCTGCCCCAGCACGAACGCATACCGCGAGCTGATGTTGTGGAAAGCCAGTGCGCAGGCGAAGACGCTGATGAACCACAGCGCGGTGTTCAGGTCGCGGCCCACCATCCCCAGATACTTCTCGGCCGTATTGACCATGAAGTTGTCCGGATCATCCTTGGCCACCTGAACGGCATCCGGTCCACCGTTGCCCTCGATCAGCGCCCAGCTCGAGAACGCGTAGAAGGTCGCCACGATCCCGACCGCCCAGAACGTCGCAAGCGGCACCGTGCGGTCCGGATCCCTGGCCTCGTCACGGAAAACAGCGGTCGCCTCGACGCCGACGAAACCCCACAAGGCGTACAGCAGGGCAATGCCGACACCGCCGGCCAGACCCTTCGGGGTGAAAGAGTCGCCGGTGATCCCGTGCTCACCGCCCTGAATCACGATGACGAAATCGAGCACCAGGAGAATCGTGACCTCCGAAACCAGGAACACACCCAGCACCTTGGCGCTCAGATCGATGTCGCGATAGCCGAGCCATGCGACGACCGCGAGTACCAGGCCGGTCAGCAGCCACCACGGAATATCTGGTCCACCGAAGCGCGTGATCAAGCCGTTGAGGATGACACCATCGTAGGCAGCCACCGCGAGTAGCGTTGCCATGTAGGCCGGAAGCGCGAGCACCGCTGCGCCTGTTCCGGCCGCATGACCCAGCGATGTGCGGATATAGGCGTAGAACGCCCCCGCGTCCGTCACGTACTTCGACATCGCGACGAAGCTGGCCGCGAACAGCAGGAAGATGAAACCCGCCACCAGGAAGGCGACCGGAATGCCGGTGGTTCCGCCGAGCACCATCGCGATCGGCACGTTGCCGCCGATCGTGGACAGCGGCGCCGCGGCCGCCACCACCATCAATACGATGGCGGCAACGCCGAGGTGCCCGCGCAGTTTGGCGGGACCGCCCTCCGGCGCTCGATCGTGGCCGACTGCGTCGTCCCCGTTGACAACCTTCATGCGGTGCTCCTTCTCTCTACGCGGGGCCAACCGATCACCGGCTCCGTCGGATCGGCCAAGTCTGCGAGAGGGCGGGCGGGTTGGGCCAGAGAACTCGGCAGGTTTCCAACATCTTGTTGTAGGACCGGATCCCGGGCATTCGCCGGCGACCGCACACCCAACAGGTTGTTGGAAGCTGCCCGATGCCCGTTGTTACAGCCGGCCATTCGGCCAATGCTGGAGACCATGCAGCTGAACAGCACCTCGAGCGAACCGGATCACCGGCTGGGCCGCATCCGCATGTTGGATGAGCAGCCCGTCAATCTCGACGGATTCGCCGAGCCCGATCCCAACCTGGGGATGATCTCGCACCTGTCCCCCTACGACCCGGAGCCATCGTGGGTAGTGGCCGCGGACGGCACGGTGCTGGAGATGGATTCGACCGCGGCCGCGGACTTCGACTCGATAGACGAGTTCATCGTGCGCTACGCGATCGACCATGCCGAGGCACCCCGGTCGATGGTGCTCAGCGAATTGGAGCTGGCGCGCATGATCGTCGACCCGTACACGCCCCGCGACGAGGTACTCCGGGTGTGCGCAGGTTTGACGCCGGCCAAGATGGCACGCGTCGTCGCGATGTTGCAACCCGTCGAGATCCAGCTGGCGATGATGAAGATGCGGGCCCGCCGCACGCCGGCCAACCAGGCCCACGTCACCAATCGCCTCGACGACCCGTTGCTGATCGCCGCCGATGCGGCGACAGCTGTGGTGTACGGCTTCCGGGAACTCGAGGCCACCGTTCCGGTGCTCGACGACGCACCCGCCGTTGCGGTGGCCCTGTTGATCGGCTCACAGGTGCCCGCGGCCGGTGCACTGACCCAGTGCTCGGTGGAGGAGGCCCGCGAGCTGGAACTCGGGGTGCGGGGACTGGTGTCCTACGCCGAAACGGTGTCGGTCTATGGAACCGAGCAGGTGTTCACCGACGGCGACGACACCCCGTGGTCAAAAGCATTCCTGACCTCGGCCTATGCATCACGCGGGATCAAGATGCGGCTGTCCAGCGGGGCCGGTTCCGAGGTACTGATGGGCCAGGCCGAACGCAAGTCGATGAACTACCTGGAGGCGCGCTGTGTGGCGCTCGCCAAAGGTATTGGCGCCCAAGGTGTCCAGAATGGCGGTATCGACGGGGCCGCCATCACCGCGTCGGTTCCCGGCGGGGTCCGGGAACTGATCGCAGAGAATCTGATGGTCATGCTCCGTGGCCTGGAATCCTGCAGCGGGAACGACAGCCTGGTTTCGGAATCCACCATGCGCCGGACCAGCCGGACGCTACCGGTACTGCTGTCGGGGTCCGACTTCATCTTCTCCGGTTTCGGTTCGATCGTGTCCTACGACAACATGTTCGGGCCATCGAACTTCAACGCCGCCGACCTGGACGACTATCTGGTGATGCAGCGCGACTGGGGTGTCGACGGCGGGCTGAGCTCGGTGGATCCCACCACCTTGGAGGCCATGCGGCGACAGGCCGCGGAGGCTACCCGCGCGGTCTTCGAATATCTCGGGCTCGCCGACTTCGACGACGAGCATGTGGAAATCGTTGTCGGCGCCGAGGGATCCAAGGACCTGCCCGAGAGCGACGGCGTCAAGGTGCTCAGTGCCGCACGGCTGATCGACCAGTCCGGCCTGACGGTGCTCGACATCGTGAGCGCGCTTGCCGAGACCGGCTTTGCCGATATCGCGGACCGGGTGCTGGGCATGGCTCGGGCTCGGATCACGGGCGACTACCTACAGACCGCGGCGATCTTCGATGAGGAGATGAACGTGCTGTCGGCATTGCAGGACCCCAACGACTATTGCGGCCCTGGCACCGGCTACCGGCCGACCCCACAGCGTCAGGCGCAGATCGACACGGTGCGACAAGGTCGGTCGGTGGCCGATCTGGTCAAGGAACAGTCGATGTTCCGCCAACCCGGGCGTCTGGTCGTGCGCGGTCCGGCAAGCGTCGGCCAGGACCCCCGAGAGGTTGTCATCGGACTGTCACCGGCGTTCGGCAGCAGGCTGTTTCGCACGCTGTCCGGACTGACCATCTACGACGCGCTGGAACAGATCCTGGCCGGCTTGGAGGAGGAGCAGTGCGTACCCCGATTGGTCCGCATCGCCGGCAGTGTCGATCTGGGCTCCATCGGCAAGTCCGCGGCGATGCTGTCCGGATCCGGGATCGGGGTGGGATTGCAGGCCAAGGGCACCACGCTCATCCATCGCCGCGACCTCACACCGCTGTCAAACCTCGAATTGCTCAGTGTTGCACCGTTGATCAGTCCGGAGATGTACCGGCTGGTAGGGATCAACGCCGGCCGCCATGCCAAGGGCACAACTCCGGCCCCTCTCCGCAACGCCTACACCGACGAGGCGATCACCGCGCGCTACCACACCAAGGTGGTGTCGATGGTGGCGATCGAGCGGGCCGAGTCCGACGATAACGACGGCACCGACCTGGAATTGGAGTTCACCCGATGAACATCTTCTCCCACTCCGGCCGCAGCATCGCAGACGTGACGGTCGAGGCTGCGCGTAGCGGTGAGCTGGTACTCGACGACGTCCGGATCAGCCGGGAAACACTGCTGCAGCAGGCCGACACGGCTGAGCGATCGGGTTCCGCGCAGTTGGGGACGAACCTCCGCCGGGCCGCCGAGCTCACCGCGCTGAGTGCAACGGAGATGCTGGCGACATACGAGGCGCTGCGGCCGGGCCGTTCAAGCTTCGCCGACCTGGAAGAACTGGCCGGACGGCTCGACGCGCATGGTGCCCGCACGTGCGCCGAACTCGTCCGCGAGGCCGCAGCGGCCTATCGGCGGCGTGGCCTGCTGCGGTGACCATCTGGGCCGGTATCGACATCGGCAATGCCACCACCGAGGTGGTGCTGTGCGAGCAGACCACTGCGCTGCAGGTGCTGGCCAGTGCCCGGGTACCGACGCGCGGCGGCAAAGGTTCCCTGCGGGCGATCCAGGGTGCCGCACAACTGGCCCGGCGGCTGGCCGACAGCAACGGATTGGTCATCGACCGAGCCGCATTCGCCCCCACCCCGCCGGTGCACTCGACCGTCGAACGCGTCCGGCTACGGACCAGGCACACGGGCAGGCTCGTCATCGCTATGCGATCGGCCGCGACCACCGCGGGCGACGACGCCGGCGCCGGTGTCCCGGTACCGGTCGAACTCCTCGATGCGGTCGACCGCGACCGGCCGGTCGTCGCATGTGCTACCGCGGACCGCGGATATCGTGAGGTGGCTGAGCGAGTCAATGCCGCGGTCGCCGACGGCATCACAGTCGCAGCGGTTCTGACGGCCAACGACGAAGCCGTGCTGGTGTCGAACCGACTCACGACGAAGCTACCGGTGGTCGACGACGTCGACGTGCGGCCGGTGCTGATGGCGAGCTTGGTCGCGGTCGAGGTGCGCCAGGGTGTCGCACCGCTGCGACGGCTCACCGACCCCTTCTGGCTCTTCGACACGTTCCGTCTACGCGACGGTGAACGTGCCGACGCCCGCGCCATCGCGGATCAGCTCTACGACAGCGCGTGTGCGGTCGTCTTCCTCGACGACACCGCGACGCCCACCAATGCTGCAGCCGGACCGCCGGCGACCACCCCAACCACCGCGCTGGACGGCCACACCCATGTTGTTCACCTCGGCGACATTTCCGCACGAGCGAATTCGAGACGCGGCTCGGTCGAGGTTGACAGCCTGGTGCTGGCCGCCATGGCCGGCCTTCGGCAACCATCGGCCGATGCCGATGCGCTGCGCCGAGAACTCGGCGTTCCGGTCACCCGGGTGGACTCCGAGGCAACTGCGGCGAGGGTCGGCGCGCTCACCACACCCGGGGTGACACCGGACGTCGTCGTGGTGGACGTCGGCGGCGGAACGGTCGACGTCGTGACCGCTGATGCCCGCACCGTG